>CAYYHN010000653.1:0-3309 GCA_964471245.1 uncultured Rhodothermaceae bacterium
CAGCGTCTCCACGCCCTCGCGGGCAGCAGCTACAGCAGCAATCGCACCTGCCGTACCACCTCCAACGACCAAAACGTCAACTGCATCCGCAACTGGAATGCTCCGCCCTTCAAATTCGTACATCTTGTGTGTTTAAACGTTGGTTCGAATCCAATCAGAAAACTTGGTTTAAGATCGCAGCGCAGGCGCATTTCCTGAACAAGAAGCACATTATTTCCTACTTTGCGCCGCGCAAAAATACCACCGCCTTGCATCAAGTCAACCACTATGAACGAACTTCGTCTTACCGGCACGTTCCTCGACGAAATCACGCACGACATTCCCTCGCACAATTGGGATGCAAAGGCGTGGAGCCGCGATTTTGACGCCATGAAAGCTGCTGGGATAGACACAGTTATTTTGATTCGTGCTGGGTATCGCGAGCGTGCTACGTTCGATTCGAAGGTCCTCCAGCGCAAGGTGAAGATGCTACCTGCCTACGGTGATCTTGTCGACCTATTTCTGCACGAAGCCGAGCGCTGTGGCATGACGTTTTTCTTCGGTACGTACGATGCTGGTACCCTCTGGGACGACGGCGATTACCAGACCGAGGTGGACATCAACAAGCCCTTTTGCGCCGAAGTGATTGAGCGTTACGGCCACCGTAAGGCATTTGGTGGATGGTACATCTCGCACGAAATCAGCACGTACAACGCGCGCATGCTGGAGGTCTATGCCGAACTCTCCACCCACCTGCGCCGCCTCAAAGACGTGCCCATCCTCATGTCGCCCTACATCCACGGCGTCAAGCAGTTTGTAGCTGACCCCATCCCACTCGCGCAACATCGCAAGGAATGGGATCAGGTCTTGGCGAAGCTCGAAGGGCTGGTCGACATCGTGGCGTTCCAAGATGGGCAAGTCGGTTTTACAGAATTGCCGCTGTACCTGCAGACCAACCGCGAACTCGCCAGTACCTACGGCATCGCCAGTTGGAGCAACATCGAATCGTTTGACCGGGATGTGCACATTAAATTTCCGCCTATCGATTTTCGGAAGCTCCGTTTCAAAATGGAGCAAGCGCATGCGGCAGGCATGGAGAAGCTGATTACGTTTGAGTTCTCGCACTTCTTAAGCCCCAATTCGATGTTCCCCTCGGCTCGTGCGCTGAACAAGCGCTACATGGAGTGGATTACAGGTGGCTAGACGTTGCTTTTGGGGCGAATGGGAAGGTTGGAGAGAAGGTCAGGGAGTAGCTAGCTAGACGAAAGACTTGTATAGGGAAGCCAATGAACAAGGATTCCGAGATGCCGAACGGGCATCCAACGAAGGTGCAGGTTGCCGCATTGCTGCGGCAATATGAGACGGAGTTGTTCGAACACGTCATCCCTTTTTGGGAGCGGTACTCGCGTGATGGGGCGCACGGCGGTTACTTCAATTGCCTCGACCGCGACGGGACGGTCTACGATACCAATAAGCACGTATGGCTCCAAGGACGGCAAGCATGGCTCTTCAGCAAATTGTATCGCACCGTTGAGCAACGGCCTGGGTGGCTAGCAATGGCTGCGCATGGAATCGACTTTCTGCGAACGCACGCCATCCGTGACGATAGCCGGGTTTACTTCGAACTCGCCGCTGATGGCAAGCCCGTGTATTTGCAGCGCAAAATCTTTTCGGAGTGTTTCTACATCATGGCCTTGGCCGAGTACAGCCGGGCCACCGATGCGCCCAAGCTGCTAGCCGAGGCCACGGACGTGTTCGAGCGCGTGTGGTCGTGGGCCTACGATTGGACGCACGTCGGCCGATCTTCCTACGCTGGAGCCGCACCCGCGCAGATGCTAGCTGTGCCGATGATCCTGCTCAACCTCATCGAAGAACTGACCGATGGGGATGCCACGGGGTATGCTGCTGAAGTAGACACATGCATCGCCAAAATGCTGCTGCATATCGATGAGAAGCGGCACTTGGTGCTTGAACACGTGGCCCCCGATGGCTCGGCATTGCCCGGTTCGATGGGGCGTCTGCTGAACCCGGGCCATGCGATTGAGGCCGGATGGTTTCTTCAGCATTGGGCGCAGCGGCTCAAACGTCCCACGCTTGCCTCGCTGGCTTCAAATATCGTTCGTAGGTCGTTCCAGAAGGGCTGGGACAAGGAGCACGGAGGTATCTACTATTTCCTTGATGCCGATGGGTATTCACCAACGCAGCTCGAATGGCCGATGAAGCTCTGGTGGCCGCATTGCGAAGCGCTCTATGCGCACGCGCTCAACTTTGTACTTACTCAAGACGCTGAGGACTGGGCAGCCTTCAAGCAAGTGCATGCCTACACCTTCGCGCACTTCCCCGATCCCCTCTACGGAGAATGGTACGGCTACCTTGACCGTGAGGGGCGACCGACACACCGATTCAAGGGCGGGCCGTACAAAGGCTGTTTCCACGTGCCGCGTGCCCTCCTGATGACGGCACAAATGCTATCACGGATAGAGACAACGCTCACCGATTGAGCGAAGCGCCCGCAAGGTCGTAGTAGAAGGGGAGTGCGTTCGAAATTGCCGTGCTGTCGAAGGTGATGGCGCTTGGCCGATAGTCTGGCGGGAGCAACTTTTGATGAAGCACCGCAGGTAAATAGCCCGCACGGTAGTCCGCAATCCGGTCCGATGCTGCTGCAAAGGCTACGAACGACGTATCGCGGTTGCTTACTTCATAAACCCACCAAGTATCGTCTTCAAAATAGGGCCCCGCTTGGGTGCCGACAGCTTGCCGATGAATGACAGCTTCTAGGGTGTTGCTGCGACGCAATGATTGTGTTGGGGCCGTAGCCAGTTGTATCGCGATGGTGCCTTGACGAAGCGCTGTCCATGCGGATGCGCTGTCTGGGAAAGCGACTGCACGGTAAGTTGTTGTTATGTCTTCGATTAAATGGGACGTACGAATGCTCGAGTACAGCGCTTGTTCGAGCCATGCACCGCTTGCGGTATCAGCGGCGGCGCGGAGTGTGGCATAGTAGCGCGCGATCGTTCGGGCTTCGTTGGTAGCGGCATGAACACTATGAGCCGTGTCAGCTTGTGCAGCGTGTGCTACGTTCGTCAGGACCTGATCTCTGAGGGCGAGTTCAAGCGCGGGCTGAAGATTGGGCTGCCAATAGGCGAGTGGTACGTCAGGCAAGGTGTCCAAGAAGTCTGCAACGGTGTATGGCACGCCATCTAGCCGAGCTAGAACAAGCGAGTCTGGCAAGCTGTCTGGTGGGAGCGTCTCGCGTACTTGCGGGAGTGCCGAGATATCCGAAGGCTGCGGTCGGTCGGGTAGGAGCGGTGCAAGGAGACGCCACACTTC
>CAYYHN010000654.1:0-3301 GCA_964471245.1 uncultured Rhodothermaceae bacterium
GACGATATGGTCGTGTGGGACGGTGAGCTTTACATCGTAGTTGCCGAAGTTGAGGTAGAACTCGCCGCGCCCGAGGAATTGGTCGGTTTGCCAACCGTTTACGTCGTCATACACACTCATGCGTGGGAACCACTGTGCGACCACGTAGAGCCAGCCGTCGGGCACTTCTTCTTTTGCGCCGCGTCCATCGTCGGGCATCAGAAAGCGCCAGTCGATCTCGAACGACACGTGCTCGCCGGGCTGGAGTGGCTCGGCGAGGTGCACCTTCATGATGGTGTCGTTGATGCGGTGGCGCGCCGGCGTCAGGTTGCCATCGGCATCGACGAGTTCGACGCGCGAAATGTCGTAGCCACCATCGAATGGATCGAGGCTGCCCATGATGTAGCGCTGCGCGCGTGGGCTGAGGCGCGCGATGTCCATCTGCGGCAGCGCACCTGCGGTCCGGTAGGTGCGGCTGTGCTCGCGGGAGCGGACGTTCTGGTCGAGTTGGACCCACACGTAGCGCAGCACGTCGGGGGAGTTGTTGTGGTACGTAATCCGCTCGGAGCCAGTGATGATGTGTGTTTCGGGGTCGAGCGAGGCTTCGATCACGTAGTCGGCACGTTGCTGCCAGTAGTCGCGCCCCGGCGAGCCAGCAGCATTGCGGTAGTCGTTGGGCGCAGCCCACTCCTCGATAGGCCGAAACGTCGATTGGTTCGTTTGCGGGTCATCGCTGTCGGCGTTGCGCCAGTACTGGGCGGATGCCTGGGGGACGAGGAGTACGAGTGCAAAGCCTAGCGCTAGGGGCCAACTCAAGCGAGAAAGAAGAGACATGGTGCGCGATCATCGTCAGTATCAACAAACTTGTTATGACATCATAGGATGCGCACTCGCCCAATGGCTGTAGGGGAATCTTGGCAGCCGTTTAGTTCGCAGGAAATTACCACGGCAAGTATGCTCATCACGATGATGAACTCGATCACGCCTTTCCTACGTACACGGATACTTGCCCATAGGGTCAGTTATTCGCGCCCCCATCTTCGCTAAGCGGGCGGACCACCTGGCCACGCGTCGTAAAAGAAATGCCCTGTGCACTAGCCGTGCTGATCATGACGGCCTCGATGATAGGTGAGCTTACCCGCGTCGCAGTCTGCCACTTGACGATGAAGTTGGCGCCGACGCCGCCTGCCTTGTCGCGCTCTTCCACGACATAGGGTATGGAGGCGAGCGGCCCAAGCTCAAGTGGTTGCGCTAGGTATGTCCGGACGAGACCTCCGCCTGAGTCGTAGTAGCGGACTTCGGTGATGGTAATCGGGTACTCCGGATCGGTGTTGCGAATGCTGAGTGTTGCTGTGAGGTTGAAATCCCGCGAACCGTCTTGGTGGTAAATATGCGAGTAGGCGGGCACGTAGACCACCTGTTCGCCCATGCTTGCTCGTACGGATTCCGCTACACGTGTCGTGGTTGTATCAATGGGTAGCGAAAGGGTGGGCGGTGGCGTGGACGGGCGTACGGTATCCTGTGTACAACCCACCAAGAGGAAGAAAACGACCAAAAACGGAGCGATGCGATCCATCATCATGAGGGCGTCCAAGTAAATTGTCCAGTGGCTTTGCTCGAACTTACGACGCGCATACCGTGTGCGTAAACAGTCTAGCATTCTAGACCAATGATCCGAAGTACCAAAGCGAGGTGGAGCCAAGCGTCCTCGGCATCAGCAGCGTGTGCATTACCACGGCCAGCGTTCGAGCAGCATGAGCAGTGCAATGCCGCCTGCGGCTCCAGAGAGCACGAGCGTCCATTCGCGGTGGATCATACCAGCCTTGCGAACGAGCAGCCATGCCGTCAGCAGAAAGCCGCCGACGATGGCGAGTTGGCCGAGTTCGAGACCGATATTGAACGCGAGCAGCGGCACAAAGAGGCTTTCCTCGGCTCCGAGTAGGCTGCGCAGAAAGTTTGAGAAGCCCAACCCGTGAATCAGCCCAAAGCCGAGAGCAAGGCCGTACTTCGTACGTTTAATGCGGCTAGATCGTGCTAGTTGCGGTGAAGCATTCGGTTTGGCTACGATGTTGACGAGCGCTGTCGCCACAATCGTCACAGGAATTAAGAACTCCACAACATCGCTAGGAATGCGGACAAGGTCGAGGGTGGCCAATGCGAGCGTGACGGAATGGCCAACCGTGAAAGCCGTCACGAGCCAAACCAGTTCGCGCCAATCCTGTAGCATATAAACGGCGCAGAGTGCGACGATAAACAGGATATGGTCGTAGCCTTGCAGGTCGGCGATGTGCTCAAAACCGAGCCGTAAGTAGAGCGTGAAGTCGCTCATCGTTGGGTCAATACAAGAGTGGGGATGGTACGATGATAGATAGTGGCTGACGGCTTGAAACGAAACGCACCACACGAAATTCGCGTGGTGATGCCAAGCGCTTAAAGCGTGCGCTCCATGCGGAAGTAAATTACAAGATTGCGTGCGCTGCCAGCACCCACGGTCAGTTCGATGAGGCGACCCTAGTGCGTGTGCCGAGGGGAAAACTATCGTCGGGAAGGTGTTTAGCTGTTAGAACGGGTGAGGCTGCAATCACCTAGTCTGTACCTCGCGTACCCATAACCATTGCGGGCGCTGCTAGAGAAATGTCCGTCTTCTTTGCGTTAAGGTTAACTCAAGTTGTGTGCAACTTTCGTGGGGTGGATGGCAGGAAGAGATGGACAGGAAAAAGATGCATTACAGCTACTTTCCCACCAGTTCATCCTTCCAACCCGTCCATCCTTCAAGTTGGGTGGCATACCAAACAACTTGCGTTAAGGTTATCCAAATAGGGCCTTCAGACCGAAGAAGAAGAGCGCGGATAATCCCGCGCCGATGGGCAACGTGACGATCCACGAGAGCACAATTTTGCCGATGACACGCATGTCGAGTGCGTCGACACCGCGTGCAAAGCCTACGCCCATTACGGCACCCACAAGGATATGCGTTGTGGAGACAGGCATACCTGTCCGGGAGGCAAGAACCACGGTTGCCGCTGCTGCCAGCTCCGCTGAAAAACCGCGCGTGGGGGTAAGCTCGGTAATCTTTTTGCCGATGGTTTTCATGACCCGGTAGCCCATCGTAGACAAGCCAAGCACAATACCAAAACCGCCCAAGGCAAGGATCCAGAAGGGCAAACTGGCTTCTTGCACAACTTGGCCGCCCGTTTGCACGATGCTGTAGACGGCCGCCAACGGCCCAATACCATTGGCGACATCGTTCGAGCCAGGGGAGGCGAGCCCTTTATTTTCGGTCGCGGTGGCGAGGAAATGGAAGATTTGCGGGCTGCAGGCA
>CAYYHN010000655.1:0-3284 GCA_964471245.1 uncultured Rhodothermaceae bacterium
CACGCCCACGATGCCGCCTGCGGGTAGCGAAAAGTTGAGATTGTCGTACAGCAAACGCTCACCAAAAGCCTTGGCGACGCCTTCGGCTTGAATGACCGTGTCATCGAGACGCGGTCCGGGCGGGATGAAGATCTCGATCTCTTCGTTGCGCTTGTCTTGCTGCTCCTCCAGCATGCGCTCGTAATTGGTGATTCGCGCCTTGTTCTTAGCACGACGCCCTTTGGGCGACTGCCGAATCCATTCGAGTTCGCGCTGCAACGCCGCTTGCTGCTTCGACGCCTGCCGCTCTTCAACAGCGAGCCGCGCCTGCTTTTGCTCCAACCACGACGAATAGTTGCCTTTGAAGGGGATGCCCTGTCCGCGGTCGAGTTCGAGGATCCAGCCTGCCACATTGTCGAGGAAGTAGCGGTCGTGCGTGACGGCGATGATGGTGCCTTCATAGCGCGCGAGGTGCTGCTCCAGCCATCCCACCGACGCGGCGTCGAGGTGGTTTGTCGGCTCGTCGAGCAGCAGCACGTCGGGTTCTTGGAGCAAGAGGCGGCAGAGGGCTACGCGGCGGCGCTCTCCACCCGAAAGGACACGAATGGGCGTGTCTGGCGGTGGGCAACGGAGGGCGTCCATCGCCATGTCGAGCTTGCTTTCGAGGTCCCACGCGTTTAAGTGGTCGATCTTCTCTTGCAGCTTGCCCTGCTCCTCCATCAGCTTCTCGAAGTCGGCGTCTGGATCGGCAAACTGTTCGTTGATGGCTTCGTAGGCCTTCAGCAAATCCACCGTCTCCTGCGCACCCTCCTCAACGATGTCCTGCACCGTCTTCTCAGGATCCAACTCCGGCTCCTGTTCGAGGTAGCCAAACGTGATGCCCTTGTTCGACTGAATGTGGCCGAGGTAGTCGGTGTCAACACCTGCGATGATGCGCAGCAGCGTACTCTTCCCGGCTCCATTCAGCCCGAGCACGCCGATCTTTGCACCGTAAAAAAACGAGAGGTTGATGTTCTTCAGGACCTGCTTGTTTGGCTTGTGGATCTTGCCGACGCCCTGCATCGAAAAGATGATTTTCTGGTCAGACACGGTGTTTGTGATTCGTGGTTTGTGATTCGTACGCTCGGCTTTGCCGTGCTTTCGGATGTCGATGTTAGGGCTTTGAGTTTACCCAAACAGGCGCTGCATCACCGCTAATGCTTTATCGATGTCGTCTATCGAAACGTCGCGGTGGGTCGTGGCGCGGATGGTGCGGGGGCCGAAGGGCACCATCAGGACGCCCTCAGGCTGGAGGCGCTCCAGCACGGGGATAGCTTCGTCCGTGAGGGTGTCGAACATGACGATGTTGGTCTCGACGCTCGTTGGATCGATGCGGAACGCGGGGATCGCAGCGAGGCCCTCAGCGAGGCGCTGTGCCTTGGCATGGTCGTAGGCAAGGTGTGGGCGGTGGTGTTCGAGCGCGTGCAGCCCAGCAGCTGCAAGGATGCCGACCTGCCGCATGCCGCCGCCGTACATCTTGCGGAAGCGGTGTGCCTGCTTAATGAGGTCAGCAGAGCCTACGAGCACGGAACCAATGGGCGCGCCGAGCCCTTTCGAGAGGCAGACGTTTACCGTGTCGAATGGCGCCGCATAAGTCTTTTCGGCGATGCCTGTGGCTGCCGTGGCGTTCCATAGCCGCGCCCCATCGAGGTGGAAGCGCAGACCGCGTGCACGCGCGAGTTCGCCAATGGCCTCAATGTGTTCGAGCGGATAGACGACGCCGCCTGCCTTGTTGAGCGTGTTTTCGAGGCAGATGAGCCGTGTAGGCGACTCCCAGTAGTAGCCGTAGCGAATAGCCGCGTCCACCTGCTCGGCCGTCAGCACGCCGCGCTCCCCCGGCAACGTGCGTAGTTGGACGCCGGAAAGCGCACTTGCAGCCCCCGACTCGTAATTAAAAATGTGGCACGTCTTGTCGAGGATGATCTCATCACCCGGCTGCGTATGGACGCGCACGGCAAGTTGATTCCCCATCGTCCCCGAGGGCACAAAGAGGCCAGCCTCCTTGCCTAACAACTCGGCGACGGCGACTTCGAGCCGTTGCACCGTCGGATCTTCACCGAACACATCGTCCCCCACTTCGGCGTCGTACATGGCGCGGCGCATCGCTTCGGTGGGGCGCGTCACAGTATCGCTGCGCAGATCAATTGGCATTGGAAACGTAGTGAGCTCGTATAGACAAAAAAAAGCGTGCGCAGGCGTCGTCGGGAGACGTGATCCTGCGCACGCTGAAAAACGCAATTGCGGAAGTGGCGCACAAGTGCGCGCCGTCGCCTTAGCGGCTAATCGCCAAAACTTCGAGTTGTACCTTACCGGCTGGCACCTTGATGTCGACGACATCACCAATCGTCTTGCCAAGGAGGCCTTTTCCAACCGGGCTATCGACAGAAATCTTGCCTTTCGCCAAGTTCATTTCGCGTTGGGAAACGAGTTGGTAGGTCTGCTCCATCCCGTTTTTGAGGTTCTTCACCTTTACCTTCGACAGGATATATGCTTTCGACGTGTCAATTTTACTGTCGTCGACGATACGGGCTTTCGAGATTTGCGCTTCCATCTTGGCAATCTTCGCCTCCAGCAAACCTTGTGCATCTTTGGCAGCATCATACTCGGCATTCTCCGAGAGGTCGCCCTGAGCACGTGCATCGGCAATGGCTTGGGCAATCTCTTGGCGTCCTTTTGTACGTAGGGTCTGCAACTCTTGCTTCAACTCATCCAGGCCTTCCTGAGTGAGGTAGATGGTCTGGTTTTCCATAGGTTTGTTCAATGACATTATTCATACCCAAGCATGATGCCTGAGCGTGAAGTGAAACACGTTGAACGTCGTCGGTGTGCGAAGCTGTATACCAGCTAACCAGCCTCATAACCCTTCGACGTGCTATCCGCTCCGCTTGCAACCCCAAGCTTTTTATTTAGGATTGCACACTTTTTTCGGACAGAAAAACTCACCAGAGACAAAAAAAATTGACCGCCACAGCTTTGAAGAGCTTGCGGCGATCATTCAGCGTCCGCTGGGTGAGGCATGCATAAGCATGCACTCAGCACGTAATGTTTTGATAAAACGGGACTTTCACGCGCCAAGGTCGCTTGGGATCCCGCAAAGGACGCAGTCCTGATGAATTACACGTGCCTACCAACCCGAAACACGTCGCGGCGGAGCCTTTCGTAGGCGTGGCGGTGGCGGCTCGGAGGTAGCGGGCGTGGTCGGGCGAACGGTATCGACCATAGTATCAGAAAAAAACCACGTAGGCTGAACGACACGCCGCGCAGTC
>CAYYHN010000656.1:0-2435 GCA_964471245.1 uncultured Rhodothermaceae bacterium
CAGACGATGCCGACGGGACCCTTCACAGTATCAGCCCCGTGCAGCGGAAGTGGAGGCATCATGGATGGCGCAGGGACGGCGACCTTAACCAACGGCGGCAGTGCCCCGCTCGGAACGACCGATATCTGGGATCCGGCTAGCAGCGGGCAGAGCGTGGTGGTTACAATCGCAGGTGTGAGCAGTGGCAGCCTCACCCAAGCCAGCGTATCGGTCCCCGCCGCCTGGACGGGCCTCAACCTTGGCAACGTGAACCTTTCCGGAGCAGGCTTTGGCAGTGCCACCCCAAGCCTCAATGGTGCGACGATCACCATCACAGGAGCTGACCTGACAGATACGCAAACGGGTACGATCACCATCACAGGACTGACGACGCCCAACCCAACCAACGCAACTGATGACGGCCGATACGATTTCACCGTGCAGACTGCACAGGCTGGTGGTACCCTAACAAACCTTGCCACTTCGCCAACAGCTCTTGTCATCATTCCCATTGCTAACCTGCGCGATGTGGATGCGAATGGCGTACCGCTCGACGCAGGCGACATTGTAGCCGTGCAAGGCGAAGTGTTTGTTGCCGAAAACACCTTCGACACGACCTTCTTAAACAGCGCCTTGCAGGATGCTACGGGGGGCATTGTTTTGTTTAACAACAGCATTGACCCGACGCTGACGACGGGCGCACGCTATGTCGTCAAAGGCCCTGTCGATCAATTCAGAGGACAAACGCAATTGGAGCCAGCTGCCACGAGCGATGTGATCATGCGTGACACACCCAATGCTGTCGTACCCACAGAACGCACCATCGCCCAACTGCTTGCGACACCGGAAACGCTAGAAGGCACGCTCACCACCATTCGTAACGTTACCATCACCTCCGGGACGTGGCCGGCTGCTGGTAGCAGTGCCACGCTCACCATCACGGACGACGGCGGCACCAACACGCTACTGCTGTTCATCGACTCGATGACCAACCTTGACGAGACCCAGGGGCCACCCGGGACGTTTGATGTCACGGGACTCTTCACGCAGTTCGACCAGAGTTCGCCGTTCACGTCCAATTACGAAATCAAACCCCGCTCGACGGCCGATATCTCCAACCTAGCCGACGCCGTGTTCGTCTTCTCTCGCGCTTTCGCTATCGAGCAAGAAGCCGACGGCAACACCGTAACGGTGAGCGTGGTCCCACAGACGCCGGACCCCGACGATGCGATCAACATCACCGTGTCGGTAAGCGGAGGTACAGCGACCAACGGTACGGATGTAACCGGGTTTACGAACAACACGGTACTCACCTTCCCTGCAGGCAGCACCACCGCGCAAAACATCTCGTTCACCGTTGCACCCGATGCTATAGCGGAGGGATTAGAACGCTTAGAGGTTTCGATTACCAGTACGACTGGCGGCATTGGCGCACCATCGCGGTTTACGCTTTGGATCCTCGATGGAACCACTCCCACGGCTACGCTCTTCCCAGGTCAAACAGGGCAAACCCTACGTACAAGTTTGGTAAACACCTACGGTGGCGCACCAACGATGGGCTACGCGACCGCCCGCGATACCATGTACGCGAAGATCTACCGCGAATTTAGCGGAGCCACGAGCGCTGTCGAAGGCGTGTACACCGGCTTCCGCGCGCCCTACGTCGAACAGGCAGGCCAAACGCCGCGACAGATCATGCTGAATGCGGGCATCAATGCAGAGCACGTGTGGCCACGCTCGAAAGGGGCTGACAGCGAACCCGCGCTGAGTGACATCCATAACCTGCTCCCAACCCGAAGTGAAGTCAACAGCGCCCGCAGCAACTTGCCGTTCTTTGAGATCAACGACGCCAGTACCGACACGTGGTTTCGCAACGATGAGCAAACAAACACGGCACCAGATGTCAGCATTCGCGACCAGTACAGCGAACTCAACCTTGGCACATCGTTCGAGCCTCGTGAAAGCGTAAAAGGCGATGTAGCACGCGCCGCGTTCTACTTCTACACCATGTACAATAGCATCGCCGACGACGCTTTCTACAATGTAATGGCTCCCCACCTCTTTGCTTGGCACACAGCCGATCCGGTGGATGCCAATGAAGCGTTGCGCAATGTCATGATAGCGAGCTACCAAGGCAATAAGATCAACCCGTTCATCCTCGACCCCACGCTGATTGACCGGGCTTGGAATGATCAAGGCCAGCTTCCTGTTGAGCTTACGACCTTCACAGCCTTGGCCCAGGGGCAGGCCGTCCTTCTACGTTGGGAGACTGCATCAGAAACCAACAACGCTGGTTTCGAGGTGCACCTAGCGCCTGCCGAGGGTGACGCCGAAGCTACAGCATGGCAGCGTGCAGGCTTTATTGCAGGACACGGCACAACGACCGAAGCGCAAACGTACAGCTACCGCATGGATGATCTGGCTCCCAGCACATGGCGCTTCCGTCTCCGCCAAGT
>CAYYHN010000656.1:2445-3277 GCA_964471245.1 uncultured Rhodothermaceae bacterium
GATACCGATGGGCAAGCCGGTTGGAGCTCCATCGTCGAGCTTAGTGTGGATGCACCCGAAGCGTTTTACCTCTCGCCAGCATGGCCGAACCCATTCAACCCCACGACGACCCTGCAACTGCGCGTTCGCCAACCTGAAAACGTACGCGTGGCAGTGTACGATGTCCTCGGCCGCCAGCACGCCGTGCTTTTTGATAGCCGCGCAGCCGCCAACCAAACCTACACGCTGACGTGGAACGCTGCCGAGGCAGCAAACGGCCTGTACTTTGTTCGCGCATTTGGCGACCGGACGACGATCACGCAGCAGGTCGTTCTGATGAAATAGACAGGAGAAACACCCTTTAGAGATGCAGCTTCATGCCTTCGTGTGTGGCACGAAAGCCAAGGCGTTCGTAGAACCTAAGGGCGCCGGGGCGCTGCTTGTCGGTGGTCAGTTGGACAACGTGGCAACCCGCTGCACGTGCCTCGGCAATCGCCCAACGAAAGAGGGCTTCCCCAATACCTTCGCCACGTACCGCATGCACCACGCGCACGCCTTCGACCAGGGCACGCCAGCCGCCTTGGTACGTGAGGTACGGCAATAACGTCAGTTGCAGCATGCCCACAATAGTACCGCTGCGTTCGGCTACCGTCAAGCGTTGGTTTGGATCGCCAGCGATGGCTTCAAACGCGGTGTAATACGTGTCTGGCAGCGGATCGCTGGCCTGCTCGCGCTGCGCACCAAGCGGATCATCGGCCAGCATAGCAACCAAAACTGGCACATCGGCACGGGTGGCAGCGCGGAAGGTGAGGTCGGTAGCAGGCATCCATGCATCTGTGTTAGCGAGCGGGGC
>CAYYHN010000657.1:0-1580 GCA_964471245.1 uncultured Rhodothermaceae bacterium
GCCATTGCCGTTCCGGCGGAGGTTCACTATCCGCTTGCAAAAAAAGCGCTTCCACTCTTGTGCTTTCGAAGCATGCGCAGTACCCTTGCCCCTCACTATCTCAAAGCATCGGTTGGACCCGCAGGGTCTGCCATGTCCCCGATGTTCGCAACCTGCCACATTTCTCAGGAGGCATCTATGTCCAGCCCTTTAGGCTTTTTCGACCAAGTCAACCGCATGTTCGAGAAAGCTGCTGCACACACGGACCACCCCCCCGGCTTGCTCCGGCAAATCCGTATCTGCAACAGTGTGTATCATATGGAATTTCCATTGGTCCGTGATGATGGTTCGATCCGCGTCATCAAGGCATGGCGCGCCGAGCACAGCCAGCACAAACTGCCCGTGAAGGGCGGCATCCGCTACGCGACCACCGTCAACGAAGACGAAGTGATGGCGCTGGCTGCTCTGATGACGTACAAGTGCGCGGTCGTCAACGTCCCGTTTGGTGGTGCGAAGGGCGGTATCCGCATCAACCGCCGCGATTTCTCGCAGGCTGAGTTGGAACGCATCACACGGCGCTACACGTTCGAGTTGTTCCGGAAGAACTTCATCGGCCCTGGCATCGATGTACCCGCCCCTGACTATGGCACCAGCGCCAAAGAGATGTCGTGGATTCTGGATACCTACAACACACTTTCGGGCTCGGAGAACCAGTTGAATGCACTGGCATGCGTGACGGGCAAACCCGTCGGGCAAGGCGGTGTACGTGGCCGCACCGAAGCCACCGGACTCGGCGTGTTCTACGGCATCCGCGAAGCCTGCAGTCACGCCGATGATATGCAGGAGTTGGGCTTATCGCCGGGCTTGGAAGGCAAGACGTTTGTCGTACAAGGGCTTGGCAATGTCGGGTACCATGCAGCGAAGTTCATGATTGAAGGCGGTGCCATCTTGGTTGGTATTGCCGAGTACGAAGGCGGCATCGCCAACCCAAACGGCATCGATTTGGAAGCAATCGTAGCGCACCGCAAGGAGACAGGATCGCTGCTCAACTTCCCCGGATCCCAAAACCTCGCCAAAAACTCCGACGCGCTCGAACTGCCATGCGACATCTTGGTCCCGGCTGCGCTCGAAGGGCAAATCACCTCGGATAACGCGCCTAACATTCAGGCTAAAATTATCGCAGAAGCCGCCAACGGCCCCGTGACCGCCGATGCCGATGCGATTTTGCTAGAAAAGGGCGCCATGATCATTCCAGATGCCTTCATCAACGCAGGTGGCGTCACGGTATCATACTTCGAGTGGCTACGCAACATCTCGCACGTGCGCTTTGGGCGGCTCAACAAGCGCTTCGGCCAAAACATCCAAGCCGCCACCCTCGACGCCGTAGAAGAACTGACGGGCTTGGAGTTTTCGACGAAGCAACGCCTTGCCTTGATTAAGGGAGCCGACGAAGCAGCGTTGGTGTATTCGGGCCTTGAGGAAACGATGATCGAAGCATACAACGAGGTACGCGAGATCTGTAAGCAAAAAGGCGTCGACTTACGTACGGGGGCATTCATCAACGCCATCGACAAGGTGGCCGTGTCCTATACGGAGATGGG
>CAYYHN010000657.1:1590-3272 GCA_964471245.1 uncultured Rhodothermaceae bacterium
ATCTTCCCTTAAAGACATCGGCGCTTACGCTCGCACATCTATCAGACCTAGGCTAGGCCTCCGACGGCTGCGTTTCTTTGCGAAGCGCAGCCGTTTTTTTGTGCTCCACAGTATGTGCAAGCCGAGTGTGCACGGTTTGCACACCGCGTGCAGGGGCTGCGCGGAAGCATGTGGTCGTCCTACCTACCCAGCGATTCCATCTCGGTACATCGCAGAAAAATCCAGCGACACAAACCCCTATCTCTGTTAAACTTAGGCAAAACAAGAGACACCTCTTTTCAAGCACACCGCAATGGGTCTGTAGAAGCGGCACAGCATTGGGAAAAGGAGGAAGTGAACGCAGTCGTTTTTGCACCCTTTCAATCGCGGGTGCACGTAGCACGCCATCAGCTTCACTTTAGTCCTGATCACCATGCACCTCCGATACCCCTTCCATCTCCAGCTTGGCATCGCCTTCTTCTTAACCCTGTGTGCAGCGCACCAACCGCTTCTAGCACAAGGCGTGGGTGTCATCGACGCGTCGCGAGGCACGTACCTGCACTTGGAAGTCAACGATGTGCATGTAGCCGTCGAGAACCAAGTCGCTGTCGTCACCACAACGCAACAGTTTCGCAACGTGACGGGCTCTACCGTCTCGGCCACCTACGCCTTTCCTTTACCGGATGACGCCAGCGCTACGGGGCTCCGCTGGCAAGCGAATGGCATTTGGTATGACGCCTCCTTTGCCTCAGCCGCGCAGGATACGACGCTGCCGGGGACCGGCAACCAACTCGACCCGCGCTTGCGGGAACACCTCGGTGAGACGCCGTTGTTTTTCGATGTCAAGCAAGAGCTCAAGGCCGGGGCGACGCTGGAGGTCCAGCTTGTCTATGTGCAGTTGCTGCCCTACGCCTTCGGCGACGTCACCTTCCGCTACCCGAACGAATACCAACGCATCCAGACCGATGTGATCGAGCGGCAGACGTTTACCTTCGATCTGACGTCGGCGCGCCCGATTGTGGCGCTCAACCTCATCAGCCATTTGCCCACTCACACGTCGTTTACGACGAGCCGTGCGATTGTCGAGACGGAGGCCATCGAAGTGGCGGCAGGCTTGGACTACGAGGTGCAATACACACTGAGTGCCGATGCACTTGGCCTATTCAGTTTCAGCACGTTCCTCCCTGACACGACGGTGGTGGACGAAGGCGCGCGCGGGTTCTTCGCCTTTGTGGCTGAGCCCGACCCCGATGCGGGCGCGAACGTGATCGAAAAGGTGTTTACGCTCATTATCGACCGCAGCGGTAGCATGAGTGGGGAAAAGATGACGCAAGCACGCAACGCAGCGCGGTTTGTCATCGACAACCTGAACCCCGGCGACCGCTTCAACATTGTCGACTTTAGTAGCACGGTGCGCAGCTTCCGCGCTGAGCATGTGACGTGGGAAGACAGTCAAGCGGATGCGCTCGCCTACATCGATGGACTCAACGCAGGGGGGGCGACGAATATCTCGGGGGCTTTCAGCACAGCAATCCCACAGTTTGCCAGCGCCCCGGAAGGCACGGCCAACATCGTCATCTTCTTTACGGACGGCCAAGCAACCACGGGCATCACGCAGGCTGACCTCCTTGCCCAACATGTGCAAAACCTCAGCGCTGCATTGGACCGGACGGTCAACGTCTTCACCTTCGGCGTCGGGGCCA
>CAYYHN010000658.1:0-3265 GCA_964471245.1 uncultured Rhodothermaceae bacterium
AGTTCGTGCTGGAAACTGGGAGTAAACAGCAATGCGTTGCCCAACGCGAAGGCGATCCGAGGCGAGTTGATTCCACTTGCGTAGATCAGCAACCGAGACGTTGTAAGTCTGCGCGATTTTGGTCAACGACTCGCCCCGCTTCACCTTATGATTGAACCACCGCTTGCTCGCATTAATGCGCAGCTTCTGACCGGGACGGATGGTATCGCCGCGCAAGTTATTCCAGCGTCGTAAGTCTGATACAGAAACGCCATGCTTTCGTGCGATGCGACCCAAGGAATCGCCTCGACGGACTGTATACGTGGTAGAAGCGCTACTGCCACCCGAGCTAGCATTGCTTGATGATGCGGCTGGAGCGCTATTCGAATACAACGTCAGCATTTGCCCACGCTGAATTTGGTTGCCGCGCAAACTGTTCCACTGCTTGATCTGCGTCACGGAGACATCATACCGATCTGCAATGCCAAACAACGTATCGCCACGCCGCACCTGATACCGGATTCGCGTTCCACTTGGCGCCGAGGTGTTGGTCCGCGTCCCCGACGGATTCCCGACGCGCTCTGGCGTCCCCGTAGCCGTGGGTCCACTGCCACTGTAGGTCACGGTCTGGATGGGCGTACCTGCCGAGCCCCGGTCGGCATAGGTTGTACTTGAACCACCAACTGACGGCACGAGCAGGCGCTGGCCCGGCTGAATCACGTTGCTCCGTAGGTCATTCATATCGCGCACAGCAGCTACCGTGGTGCCGTACCGCTGGGCAATGCGGCTAATGGAATCGCCACGGCGCACGGTATACGTTGCCATGCCACGGCGCTCGTCTTCGGGGAGCGAGGCGTATCGTGCCGAGAATGATGCACCTGTTCCAAGGGGTAATCGCAGTGCATATCCATCGCGGGCCGGGGGCGTGCTGTCCTTCCGGAGTTCAGGGTTCATCGCCCGAACGGTGACCACATCCGTACCTGCCAACTCAGCCACGCGCTGCAACGCCATCATGCCATCGACTTGCACGCGGTCGTAGGCAAAGCGCTGGCCGCTGGTTACGGGGACCAATCCATACGACTGTGGCGAAGAGGCCACCATAACCGTTGCCAAATACATCGGCACGTAGTTGCGTGTCTCCCGTGGTAAGTATTGATACACGTCCCAGAACGTGGCATCGCCTTTCGGATGTGAACCTACGCGGCGCAATGCACGCGTGACGCGGCCCGCACCTGTGTTGTAAGCGGCAAGTGCGAGATACCAATCATCAAACTGCTCGTGTAAATCACGAAGGTGTTGGGCTGCGGCGCGGGTTGCCTTTTCGGGATCTTGGCGTTCATCGATCCATTCGGTTTGTTCAAGTCCGTACGCCCGTCCGGTTGCCGCCATGAACTGCCACATGCCCACGGCTCCGGCATGACTTCGTGCCTTCGGATTCAGGCCGCTCTCCACCATTGCTAAGTACTTCAACTCATCGGGGACGCCCTCTTCGCGGAGGATGTCCTCGATCATCGGAAACCACGTCACCGAACGCGTGAGCCAATTGTTGATGTGCCGATCGGGGCTCCGCTGGAGGTAGGCCACGCTGCTTTCGACCAAGCGGTTGGTCTGAAGCGGAATCGTCATGTTGACAGGCACGCTCCTTGGCGACGGGTTTGCATCAGCCAACATAGGTTCGCGGACTTCGTTGAGCGAGGAAAACATCGCGTCGCGAACAGAAAAGATGTCGCCGTACGCGGCCATGAGCGTATCCGATGCGCCATAGTATTGCTCGTAGGCCGTAATCACCGAGCGGTAGAGTTCGCGCATTTCAGGCTCTTCGAGTGCGCCGGGGAACTGCGTTAGCTCACGGATCCCTCCCATCGCCTCATCGAGTGCCTGCTCCATCGCCGCTTGGTCACCGCTGGCTTGTGCCCGGTTCACTCGGCCCATTGCCTCATACACGTCGGCCCGCAGCATGATCGCACGGCTCGCGCCATCAGTTGCCGGACCGGCTTCGATGATTGTTTGCGTGCGCTCCTGTTCGTCAGTTTCCTCATCCGAAGCCGTGGTATCCCAGACCGTTGCTTGCGGCGCAGCCCACTCGTCGGTCGATGTGTCCTCGTTGGTCGACGTATCTGTTGTTGTTCGCGTCCAACCACGCCCTTCGCCGGTACCGCCTGACGAGGCACAACCACCGAGGAAACCAACGGCTACCAATGCAATGATGAAGGAAGCATAACGTGCTGGGGCGTATTCCTTCGCAGAAAATCGTAGGGAGAAGCGCATGGATGATTGTGCAAAAAGTTGAGCAATGTGGTGCGTGCGCGATGTGAACGATCTACTAACAAATGTTGGTCCAGCTCGTTCAGGAGTTTCTATTTCTGCCTTCATGCGACAATTCAGCCCCTTTCCATTAAATGAAAGCAACGCTCCCTGCCACAGCGTTCGTCTACGAAGAACGTTTCTTCGTATCCCACGAACGTTGATTCCTTGTGCAGAAGCTTCAATTGCCATGTTACGGGACCTCAGCGCCTGTTGCTTCGTACGAACGCGCCTTATCTTGAGCAAGATTATTGCTTCTTGCGCCCACTTGATTTCACCGTACCCTCCGCATGGCACACGCTTGGCACGACGTACCCATTGGCAAACTCGTCCCCGACCAAATACAGGTTGTCATCGAGATTCCGAAAGGCAGCAAAGTCAAATACGAACTCGATAAAGAAACGGGCCTTATACGCGTCGACCGTGTGCTGTACTCGTCGGTCGTCTACCCTGCGAACTATGGCTTCATCCCGCGCACCCTGGGTGATGATGACGACCCGCTCGATGTCCTCGTGCTGATGCAAGAACCCGTGGACCCACTCAGCATTTTGCGCGCGCGGCCCATTGGCCTTATGAACATGGTGGACAACAACCAGAACGATGAGAAAATCATCTGTGTCCACCTTGATGACCCGGCTTTCAACACGTTCTACGACATTTGGGCGCTCCCCGAACATCGCTTGAAGGAGTTAAAGCGTTTCTTTCAGGATTACAAGCAACTAGAAGGAAAAGAAGTGCTCGTGCGTGATTTCCTCGGCCCTGATGATGCGCGCCACGTCATCCGCAATGGCGCCGAGAAGTACAACGATGAGATTCTGCCCAAGCTGCTCAAAGACCGTAGCTAACTTAAGTTGTTGCAGGCCACCTAACTTGAGGGATGGACGGTTCGTAAGGATAAGAAGGTGGGAAATTAGCGCGGGATCACTTCTTCCTGCCCCCCTTCAGACCACCCATCCCACGCTAGTTGGTCACAACTAGCATT
>CAYYHN010000659.1:0-3262 GCA_964471245.1 uncultured Rhodothermaceae bacterium
ATGATTTGAGATCACGCAAGGAGTTCGCATGCATCAACGCCGTACACGAAACACGTCCCTGAACCACATCAATGGCTTCGTTGTAGCCAGCCTGTTCGCTGTATTGACGGTGACATCGGCGATGGGCCAAGTAGCGCGCGATACGCTCGACGTGCTCTTTGTGGGCAACAGCTACATCTATTTCAACAACTTGCCTGCGTTGGTCGAAGGGATGTCGGAGGCGCTGGATGGGCCTTACATCCGCGGTGCCGCCCACACTCGCGGCGGCGCAACTTTGCAGGAACACCTTGACGACGGCGATCTGTCGGACCTGCTCGCACCTGGCCCAAATGGCGAACCAGCATGGGACTGGGTGTTCATCCAAGAGCAAAGCACGCTGGGCACGGCCTACAACCGTGAGACAGGTGTACTCGGTAGTCCGGCAGCGTTCTATGTGGCGGCCAGTGAACTCGTCGCACGGATTCGAGCAGCAGCGGCGCAGCCCGGCCTGTATATGACATGGGCCAAAGAGCCGTTTCCGGAGCACACGGAGATCTTGAGCGATGCGTACCGAGCACTTGGTACCGCCTTGGATGTGCCCGTGGCCGCCGTCGGCGAGGCGTGGGCAGAGGTACGACGACTCCAGCCTACACTCCGCCTCTACACCCCCGATGGCTCGCATCCTAACGCGACAGGCAGCTACCTTGCGGCGGCGGTGATCTACGCGACCATTACCGGCCAAAGTCCGCTAGGTGCGCCAAGAAAACTTACAGGAGCACCTTGGAACAACAGCCGCGTCCTAACCTCATCGCAGCCGACCGTCCTCGTCTCGCTTACAGCCACCGATGCCGAATTCCTGCAGCGCATTGCATGGCAGGTTGTCAGCCAATGAATTGAACGTGCCCAGACCAAACATGCCTGCCTCCTCCTTCCTACACCGACGCAGCGCCATCTGGCGCTGTACGCTCATCATCTGCGCGGCTTGGCTCACCAGCTGCCACATTGAAAGCCGAATTGTTGCCGACAAGGAAGACGGCAGCATCTTGGTGCTGGGCGACTCTGTGATGGAATGGAACAAAGAGGAAGACGCCGCCATTGCCGATGTCATCGCTGCCGAACTGGGCCGTGCCGTCGTGAACGCAGGCGTATCAGGGGCGCGGCTGAGTATGCCAGAGGATGAGGCCAACCTCGGGGCGCTGGGTTTCGACATCCGAGCGCAGTACCGGGCACGCGGCTGGGAATGGGTTGTGATGGACGGTGGAGCCAATGACCTTGGCGACGAATGTGGATGCGGCCAGTGCGCCGCCACGCTCAACGAGATGATCGGCGCCGACGGGCTGACAGGACAGTATCCCGACTTTGTCCGATCCGTCCGTGCAGACGGTTCTCGCGTACTGTTGATGGGTTACTATGCCGCGCCGCAAGGTGCAGATACTGCGTTCACTCCCTGCATCGATGAGTTGACCGCGCTGAATGACCGGCTTGCACAGATGGCTGCGGCTCTCGATGGCGTCTATTATGCTTCGGCTACAGAAGCCATCGACCCGGCTGACCGCACGCATTACGACCGTGACCTCGTGCATCCGTCCGCAGAAGGCTCGCGCCTAATTGGCCTACAGTTGGCGCAAGCGATACGAGCAGCAGAAGGCGAGTAGCACTAAAACGGCAGTGGTAAACATGGGGCGAGGCATCTTCATCAAGGCAGAGCGCAAACGGGAGCATGGCTAGGAACGTGCTGAAGCCTGGGTTCCCAACCCTGAACGCGAGAATAAGCCGTGGATGCAAATCCTGAAAAAGAGAGCCAACTGGAAGGAACAATGTCCAGAGTTCATCCGCGAACCTGTGCTAGCTTGGGGGTGGGGCCAGCATGTGCTCACCAAGGTTCTCACCTACGGCAAAGGTTTCTGTAGGGACAGAGCTGCATCGGGACAAGGCGTGCACCTCTTTGACCCAATTGCTCCACCACGTGGTTTTCCAGATGATGCCTCGGAAGAGACCATATCAGACTTTGCAAGTTTCCAATTTGTCGATAGTGACACCCCTGAACCAAGCTGGCTTTTACTCTGTGAAGTGCTCAATTTTGACTGGCAACAAGAGTATGTACAACTCAAATGGTTCAGCATTAATTCTAAAGCAGCCAAGCAATTCACCCCACTGCCAACAAATGAAGGATGGGAAGCGCATGGGGTCCCATCACAAGGAAAGCCATGGGATGGCAACGTTCAGATTTTCCTTCGACGTACCGGAAAAACGATAGGCGAAGCTACAGGTACGTTCTATACGGACAGCCTACCTCGCCTCCAAACCTATGGCACCCCTGAACACGTTCGAATTGTATTTTGGTACGAGTTTTAGCGCCCTGAACACCTTCAACGCTATCCCCATGCGTTAAAGAATCGCGGACACGGCACAATCTGTCGTAGCGTCAGTAGAAGGGCCGCTTTCTCATTCGCCAAATTTCGCTGCGATGCGTGCCACATTCCGCCTCTTTGCCTTCACGGCGCTATTCGTTTTTCTAGGCAGTTGCCTCTCCAGTGCGTCTGTCACCACGTTTTCGGAAGCTCCTTCTTATAGCGACAGCACCGAGGACATTGCGCATGTTGTCCACATCAGTGTTGATGGATTGCGCCCCGATGCGGTGGTGAAGTGGATCGACGATTTGCACGCGTACCGTCGGCTCCGGACGCAAGGTGCATTTACGGACAATGCGCGGACGACACCATCGCGCGGCAACACGCTGCCCAATCATACCTCGCAATTGACCGGACGCGTCGTTGCAGGGCCGAACGGCCATGGATGGGATAGAAACCGCGACCCAGACCCAACAGTGACCCTGCACTCGAACCGTGGTTCGTATGTAGCCAGCGTCTTCGATGTGGTGGACGATGCAGACAAGAAGACGGCCCTGTTCAACAGCAAATCGAAGTTTGCCATCTTCTTGCGCAGCTACACCGAAGCCACCGACACGTACGTGTACAACAAAGACACCGATGCGCTCACCGATCAGCTGATCGACTCGCTGCGCACAGGCGATTATGCGTATATGTTTCTACATCTGCGCGACCCCGATACGGCTGGTCACCGTTTCGGATGGCGACTGCGGGCACGCCTTCCATACGGTCGCGCCGTCTACCGAACGGATGCCCAGATCGGCCGCATCCTGGATCGCGGGGTCGCGCTCGGCGAGTTTCGCGCCGGGGTCGACCCGGCCGAACTCTATGTGACCATCGCGGCGCTCTGCTTCTTCCCGGTCTCCAACCAGTATACGCTCCGGGTCGTGTTC
>CAYYHN010000660.1:0-3259 GCA_964471245.1 uncultured Rhodothermaceae bacterium
AGACACCTTCCAATGTTGCAGCGACGAGTGCGCGAAAGCGCTTGACGCAAGGCACCGCCTTGAAAAGGCAACGGACTAGGTGACGGCGCTATCGTGCACGCACTATGGGTTTTTCCATGGGATATGCGATGGGTGTGGCAAGGCAGTCTGTGTGGACGGGGAAGCTGACCCGGACAACCATCCACCGCCGCAGCGAGAGCCGTGCCCGGCGCACCTAGCGCAGGGGTATCGAGCGCCGGCTAGCGGCCGTACGTTCAATTGGAATGGCGCCATGCTCGAAAGCCCATGGAACCAAGTGCACTACCATATCTTTTGCAGCTTGGAGTGCGAAGTAAAGTGGAGACTACGTGCCTTCTAAGAAAGACAAAGTACCTAAGCCCCCAGCGGTAACAGTCATGCGGTGCGAACGGTGCGGCAAAGAAGTCGCCGACGGTTCAGGGTTCGTGCAAGACAACTCTGGGGAGGAGAGCACCATGGACATAGGTGGTGACTACACTATCACCACAAAGTGGACACAGTTCTTTGTGTTCTGTGACGACCGTTGTGAATCGGAGTGGAGGCTAAACGGAATGTTGCCCGAAGCGATTACCGGGTGGATGTCTGTCATGATTTCAGAGAAAGAGCCGAAGGGTGGGCAAGGAAAGTAGGTATGCCCATCTCTGAAAAGTACTCGGTCAATGAATCGCAGGCGGTCACCTACGAAATCCGCTTTGACCCATACGGCTGGATAAACTTCTCACTCAACGAAATCACAGGTGACGTGTTCATCCACAGCGATTGGGGGGACTTCACGTACGCATTCCCTGGCCGGGCAAAGGACACACCCATTGCTGCCTTCTTTGCAAACGCGCAGCCCGATTACCTAGTCAATAAATTCGCGATGGACAAAGCGCGCGAGTTTCGTTCGCAGTTCGATTTGCCTGGGACAATAGGCAACATGCGCAAAGAGATTTGCACCCTACGGCGCGAGGGCTACTTGGAAAAGGAGAATGCCCGCAGCTTGTGGGAAGAGCTGGGCAGGCTACAGCACGAGGCTAGTAACTACACAGACCCGGCTATCCATGAGTACTACTTGTGGACGGAGATGGGCAGCGAGGCTAGCCGGTGTCTTGGCGAAATCCACGAACTGTTTTGCTATCGGCCTAGCGCCAAGTACGAGTTTTGTAAACGCAAGCTGATTCCGTTTCTTCAGCAGTTCCTTAGGCAGCACTGTGTCTAAGCATCCAAACGATGCGCAGATACTCGCTCACACCATGCACCGGTTTTCGAAAGACTGGGTCGGGGTTTGGCGCAGCGCACCCCGGTGGGTGTTTGCTCATTGTTTTATTCGCGAGTCTCGACACTACGATGACGGCAGGATGGAGTACTCGCGCGTGTTCATGTCGTTGTGCGGGCAGGTAGCGATGTCTTTAGCTGGCGACCCGACATCCCCACTCCGCAGTGAGTCCGACGTCGGGCCCAATACTTTCTGCTCAATCTGCGCCAAGCAATGGGCAACTGAGAATGAAGAAGGGGAATAGCAAAGACGCAGTCACGGACCTGGCGACTTCGTATCGCTCGCGCATTTTGTTGGGCGACGATTCGTTTGAAGGTTCGTGGCTTTGGTCCGTATCAACGGTGCACCTAATCGTTTCGGGGATGCCTCCTCTGTACGCAGACGAAATGCCGCATGCCGTTTACAAGACCCCGTTCACTGCGTGCAACCTGTGGCTTAGTGCAGGGCTCCGCCTGCATATGGTTATGCAGATGTTTCACTACTCAGACTGGGTTGTCTGCCCAACCTGCGCCCGCATTCACGATGAGCAACAACGAGCGTGACCCAAAGGAAGTCGTTGCCCATGACCGCAATGGCACCCCGTTGTTTGATGGGGACTACGTTCGTGCCGCACACACTGCGCGCTCAGGCGGTGTGCGCGGCTGGTCGATTGAGCAGGTCAAAGTCATCGGCCCTAAGGGGAGCGGGATGCGCGCACTCGCTTGCCCACGCACGGGGACGCTATCCCCGTTTATCCTAAGCGAGGAACTCATCGAGAAAATCCCCGACGATGAGCTAGCCCGGTGGCAGCTCGGCGAGGCTGAGCAGGTCGTGCCTATCGACCACCGACCTTTCTTTGACTTCGGTGGTGACGATGGTTAGCGACGGCCCATTGGTGTGCATGGCTACGTGCCAGCTACTCAAGTGTGTTGTGTGCAATCGTGTTTGCTGTTTGAGCAGCGCAGGGGGTAGGTGCACGCTCAATCGCAAAGCGCCTTTTCGTACGCAGAAAGAGCAGCACGACCCATCGTCTACACGTAACACGGTGTACAAGCTTGAACGCTACATCGCAGGTGTGTGCAGCACGGCGTGCGATACTCAGTGGAGGTTAGGTCATGCCCATGCCGTGGAGTAAGTTGATTGTGAAAGACTTCATGGCGGGCAACGTTGGCGTGCCGGTTGAGCATGCGCCGCAGCCAACGACAGACGTTGAGCGCGACCTCACCGCCCGCATAAGTTTGGGTGACCCTTCATTGGGTGATTGGTGGCTTGGTACTAGTCTTGTAATGCTGCAAGAGATTAGTCACCGCATTGATTCATCTTGGCCTGTGCACTGGATTCCCAACTACACGATTGGGTCAATCCCTCTCGCCAGGTTCGTAGGTATATGCAACGCGCAAATGCAGCATCGCTTTAGTACCAACGTCGGTTGGGAGATTGAAGACTTTCGCGCGGTACTGCGACAAGGAATGGGGTTCCACGTCTGCCCCAAATGCGCATCGTATTGGGCAACACGTATAGAGAACCAATGACCTCGTACAACTTTGAGGAAGCGTGGGCCTTCGTCGATAGTGCTCTACGCATGGGAGATAGTGGGTGGCATCCTTCAATCGTGTACGGCAGCGAGGTCGCCATCATGCACTACTACCCACCGGCCGCTACTGTGGAAGACGTTGCACCTGAGGGAAAGTACCCTGGAGAGGTGCACAGGTTGTGGCCGCACTTCGCTTCCCTGTGTAAAAGCAGAGAGTCTCCGCACCCGCAGGTGCAGTACACAGGCTTCATCGTGTGCCGTGACTGTTGGGCAAAGTATTGGGACCATGTCTAAGGTTGGGCAGCTTATTTGTGAAGAGTGCGGCAAGCGCTACAAGCAACCTAAGGGTGACTCTATCGTGCGACTTCTGCTAAGCGCGGTCGCTGCGGCTAATGGTGCACAGGGTTTGGTGTTTGAGTGGTGCTCGCCTGAGTGCAAGAAAATCTCCCAAGCAAAGAAAGCGCTAGACC
>CAYYHN010000661.1:0-3256 GCA_964471245.1 uncultured Rhodothermaceae bacterium
GTAGCGAACGTGCCAAAGCGAACGCAGTGAGCGTCCCCAGCCTCCGCGCGCCTACTGGTACATCGCAGCGATTTCAGCAAGGCGTGCTTGGATGTCGGCTTCGGCGAGCCATTGGCCACGGATCATCACGCCGCGCCGATCCGCGATGTGGGAAACGTCTTCAAGCGGGTTTTCATTAACAAGCACGAGGTCTGCACGCTGCCCGGGTGCGACTTGACCAAACGTATCCTTGTCCGCAAAGTAGCGCCCGACATAGGTAGTACCCGTCTCGATGACCTCATAAGGCGACATCCCGGCTTCGACCATCCGAGCAATCTCGCGGTGCAGCGAAAAGCCCGGCACGCTGAACTGCTGCGGCGCATCCGTGCCCATCAGCACCGGCACGCCGCCGTCATGCAATGCTTCAAGGATCCGCATCCGATTGTCAATCAACTGCTCGGCGATGTCGAGTGGCACTTGGCGGGGCGAGGTCCGCTGCTCGTGTGTGTTGACCCAGAAGTCAACCATGTTCGGCGGCATGTACTGCAGTTCCTCAAAGCTCGTCAACTCGTCCACACTCGGCACACCGTAGAGCGTTTCCCAGAGCACCATCGTCGGCACGACCCAGGCACCGGCTTCTTTGGTTTTCGCGACGAGGTCCGCGAGTGCTGCTTCGTCTACCGGATTCCCGCTTTCGCCGTTGAGGGCGATGGTGTAGCCGTCGATGTGATCGAAGGTCTCTTGGCGCATGTCGAGGGCGTGCGCGAGGCCAACCTGCGCCGGGACGTGGCCGCCGAAGGTGATGCCGAGTTCATGCGCCGTCTCGGCCATCGCGTCATACTCGGCTCGTGTCAGGCCAGGGTGAATCTTGAGCAAGTCCCAGCCTTCCTCCACCTGCTGCCGCACTTTCTCGCGCGCCTGCTCAGGCGAGTGCACGGTACTGCCGTTGAAGCTTGGTCCTGCAAGATAGAGGTTGGGTGCAACGATGGCGCTGCTGTTGGCTTGCTCCCGCAACTCCAACTGCCCCGGAAATCCCAGCATGCCACGCACCGTCGTAATTCCGTTGGCGACATACATGAAGAGCACACTCTCAATGTACGCCTCCGACTGGTTGGGCGGCGGGATGTGGCCGTGCATCTCGGCCAGCCCGGGCATCAAGTATGCCCCACTCCCATTGATGACGTTTGCACCTTCTGGCACCTCGACTTCGCCTACGGCTCCCATGGCAATAATCCGGTCGCCTTCGACGAGGACCGTCTGGTTTGCAAGCACCCGTTCGCTGTCCATCGGGACCACATGGACATTCGTGAAGGCTGTCACCCCGTCATTGGGCGGGGTAATTGCAAAAGCCGTCGTAGCAACACAAAACAAGACGAGAAGGGCAAGAAGACGCATCATGGTTCAAAGCAGAATGAGGCCAATAAGTCGATGAACGCTTAATCGTACACATCGGACACAGCTGGACGCAAGGCAGCACTGTGGGCAAAACTTGCGGAACTGTGATTAGGCTTAGTTCTAGCTTAGCGTCGCCAACAAGACACAAAGGCGCAAAGCTGTTAGTGGTTTTGGTTTGCCTATTGCCGGTTTCGTGTCAAGAAATGGTTCGTGCGTGCCTGCCGAGGTGGTTCAGTTTGCACGGCCCACACGCACATATTCGGCGACAGCTTCTCGCATGTCGGACAGTTCGGTGTTGACAACAAATCGATCCATAGGAGCCTCATTGCCACCTTGCAGGCGGTAATCGGGTAGAAGGTCCCTGAATTCTCGCTGGGCGAGTAGGTCGACGAGGCGTTCGCGTTCCCAGTGTTGAAGTTGAAGAGGCTGTGCAATGCCGTGCTCAACGGCGAGATGAATCATCTCATGGATGATGGTGTGGAGGCTGCCGCCCCCTTTGAATCGGCCATCGGTGTCAGTCCAGAGAATAATGTCGCCTGTGTCAGGGTTAAAAGATCCACCTGGCCCATACAGCGTCAAGGTCACTGTTACCGAGTCGAGTGTGTTGAACCCGTCGTACGTGCCCCAGCTTGCAATACGAGCCATTGCCGTCCGGAGCTGATTCTTCTGTTGATCAATGATGGAGAGGGCGGTCTCGAATGCGGCGGCGCGGTACACGTCTTTGACGAACACGGCGCGGTGCTCGGTAGGGTTTGAGGCTGCCGTCGCCGTGCCATCAAATAGCGAATGGTCCGGGAGGCTTACCGCGTAGTTGTTGGCCCGGAAGAAGTCCATGTCAGCCAGCGTGCGTTCGAGGTAGGCAAACGCCTGATCGGGCGCTGGCGCTTGCACGAGCATGACTCCGCTTGGGGCGCGGACGACAACACTCGTCGGCGCGGACGGTTGCGCACAACTCACGCAAGCCCACAAACCAAGATACGTAAGTACGATAAGCTGCTTCATGTTGATGGCGTATCAGCAAAGAGATCGAGCATACTCGGCGTGGCGGACTAGGTTACGCACGTCAAAGTCGTATTCATCCATGAAGCGAAGCATCACGACGTTGCTGGGCAAGAACAGCACATAATTGCCGCCGTAGCCCAGCATGTACGTCACGTCGACCTCGCACGAGTCGGTGTGGACCCTGCTCGACCAAAAGCTGTGGCGATAATGCGCCCCTCGGAAGTCATCATGCGTGCTGTGGCCTGTCCATGAGGTACGGCCCAGTGCTTCACGGACCTTTGCTCGGTGCAGAAGCTGTTGGCCTTCGTGCCGCCCCTCGTTGGCGAACAGCAACGCTATTTTCGCGGTTTCATCGAGTGTCGGCAGTGCGCCATAGGCTAGCAGCGGAAGCCCTTGGGAGCCATCGCTTTCAATCGTTTGCCGCAACGTGAAGTGCTCCGCGCCGATGGGTACCAAGACGTTTTCGCGCACCAAGTCCCAGTAGTGAACCCCCTCCCCTTCTTGCTGAGCTACATAGTTTTGCAAGGCGTAAGACAAGACGAATAGGTTGGTAGAGGCGTAGTTGAAGGCCTCGCCGGGTGACGGAGCATAATCACCAAGGCGGGCAATATTGGTGATGCTCTCTTCCGCCGTTCTCGCCAAGACCAGCACGTTCAACAAATGTTCTGCGCTTTCGCTGCCCTCGGTGCCCGTCACCATGTTGAGCGTCTGCAAAAAGGTGACCTCTTGCCAGCCGGGATGATCGGCTAAGGCGGGCACGTATTCGGTGATGGGGGCATCGAAGATGGCGTCGCCGTACCGCTCGGCCAAATAAAACAAGGCGAGCGCCCCGGTCATGCTTTTGGTGACGGAGTACACAGCATGACACATGGCATGGGGA
>CAYYHN010000662.1:0-3254 GCA_964471245.1 uncultured Rhodothermaceae bacterium
TGCCCAGCACAGGCCGCCCCGACGCGAGGTACTCGAACAGCTTGCCCGTCAGGATGCCCTCGTTGCCTTCGACGCGGTTGATCACCAAGAGCTGCACGCCGCTCCCTTGCATACGCCGGACAGCTTCTGCGTGCGCCACATACCCGTCTTGTGTGACGTGGGCGGCAACGCCTGCGTCGTCTACAGCACGCAGCACGACTGGATCGATGTTGCCCGTCAGGTGGACCTGCACCTCACGTGGCGATATGTCCAAGCGGGTGAGCGCCTGCCACAGCGATTCAGGATTACGCGCCGCGTTCATGTTGCCGATGTAAGTTACAGCGAACGGTCCCGTCAGTGGTGGTGGTGCAGGGAAATCAACCGGATCGTAGCCATTTTCAAGCACCAGCATCTGGGCGTTTGGCGCGAGCCGTTGTAGGCGATTCTGCATGGACTGCCCAACCGTCAGCACGGCATCTGCCTCATTGAGCACACGGCGCTCCATGCGCGCATCAAGGTGGCGCGCTACAGATGACATGGGCAAGGCGGCATAGAAGTCGATGCCCGTCCACGGATCGCGGAAGTCAGCAACCCACGGTAAGCCAAACTGCTTAGCCAGCGCACGCCCGATGAGGTGTGTTGAATGCGGGGGGCCTGTGGTGAGGATGGCGTTGATACGATGCGTCTTCAGGTGCTGACGTGCGGCACGACGGGCAGCAGGCACCCAGCCGACGCGCGCATCGGGCAGAAAGACATTGGCCCGCAGCCAGCGTCCCAAACGCTGTTGCCACGTCTGCTCAGCCTCGCCAACAAACCCGACGCCAACTGTATCCTTTTTGGTTTTGCCCTGCAGGCGTGCGTACCACGTGTACGGATCCCACGCCCCCGTGCGCAGCACCCGCATGTCCGACGGCACTTCATCGAGCATGGCCGGATCTACATCTGGATACGCGGCGGCCTCGGGGCGCACCGTCAGAACCGTAGGCTGCCAACCGAACGCACGCAGGTACTTCGCAAACTTCAACGGCCGTTGAACGCCCGGCACACCAGACGGTGGAAAGTAGTACGTGATGAGCAGCAGATGACGCATCACGACTACGCAGCAGCTTCGCCTTGCCGACGACGCCACGCCAAGCCCAACAGCAAGAAGGTACCGCCGTAGACGAGGAGCGTCGAGAGGCCGCTGAGCCACAAGCTTAGGCTATGACGTGCAGGATCGAAGCGCATACGGAGCGTGTGTTCGCCTGCCGGGATGTGCACGCCACGCAGTAAGTAGTTGACGCGTTCGATGTCCACCGGCTCGCCATCGAGCGTGGCATTCCATCCAGCAGGATAGTACACCTCGCTCAGCACCAAAAGGCGTGGCGCATCCGTTGCTACCGTCCACGTCATCTCGCGTGCTTTGTACTCCACGAGATCGACCTGCACTTGGCTGGTGGAATCGATTGGCGTGGTTGCTTCATCGAGTGGAGCAGGCAGCAATGCGGTCGTGCGTGGGTTGAAGTCGGGGCTCTGGAGCCGCGCCCATGTTGCCTCGGGCGTATCGATCACCTCCGTCCGGCCGACAAAATAGGCGCGCGGCACAGCATCAGGGTTTTCGAGCACAGCAAAGCCCGTCTGCTCATCTTGGAACGCGACCCGCATGCCCGGCAGCATCCCCTGCGCCACGATGTAGCGCGTGTTCATCATATCGAGCGCATTATCATTGGGTAAGCCGTTCGGATCGAACAGGATGTTGTCCAAATAATCTTGGTAGAGGCGCAGCTTTGCACCCGTATAGCCACTTAGGACTTCGTGGTGGAAGGACGGCCGACTGAGTTGGGATGGATTGCCTTCCAATGAGAAGACACGGAAATGCCCCGGCCCACCGAGTTCGTCGCGCTGCTGCAAGAGATAGCGGTCAAACCCATACGTTGGAATCTCCTCCTCAACTGCTGTCGAGCGGGTCAGTCGGTCTTCATTGAAGTAGCGCCTGCCCACACCCGCCAAATCAATGACAACGAGCAGCACCAAGGCCATTTGCATCGACCAAGCCGGGATCAGGCCGCGGCGGAAGAGCACCAAGAAGACACCCGCCAGCACTAAGAAGATCAGCGTACGGTGTGCATCGCGGTTGAAGAGGTGGACGCGTTCCTCGCGGGCATCCGCTAACGTAGAACGCACGGCTTGGGCAACACGCGGATCGTCGGGGGCGATCCCCGCTTGCTGGGCCTGTTGGGCAAAAGCGCGCTGGAGTTGGGCTTCCTCACCCGCTTTCTCAAACGCGAAGAAGACATCCCGCCCAATGTACAGCAGTAATACGAAGCCAATCATCACCCCAAGCGACACATAGATGCTGCGGGTCTTCCGTTGCTCAACCGCTGTATCTAATTCGGGATGCTCGACGGTATGCACATCAAGATCATCGCCCGTATAGAGGTATTCGCGCCGCGAGGTCTCCATCCGTGCAATGTAGTACAACCCAAACGCCGCCAACAGCCCTAAGGCCAAGGCGACGATGCTCAGCCACGTCTCGGGCACACGCCACGAATTGTACAGCGGCAAGTAGTTGAACATGAGGCGGTTGAATGCTGGGAAGTATTCGCCTACGGCAAACAAGATCATCACAAACGTCCCGGTTCCCAGCGCCCAAACGGCACGGTTGCGCAGTTGCCACACGGCGATAAGTGCTAGCAGCAATACGATGCCGCCCACATAATGCGGCCCCGCGGTAAAGATCTTGTTGCTAGCACTTATCGCCGTGTGGCAACTGCGCAACCGTGCCGTTTGGGCAGTTGCCACACGGCGATAGGCACCCGAGATCAGCAGCGTGAGCAGTTCTCCCCACTGCTGGCTCCACGCCATCGCGTATTCCCATTCGAGGCCGCCGCTACCCGCCACTTCGCCACTGGCCGCGCCACGAATGGTGAACGCTTTGTATTGCGCGTGCACGAGGTACGGCTGCGCGACCATCAGCAAGCTTAGCACACCGCCGCCCGCCATCCAACCTGTGGACTTGCCAAAATCGCCTAGCCGCTGAGTACGCACGGCACTAACCAGTTCGAACAGCCACCAGATAGCTAGCAGGAAGACGATGTAATAGGTAATCTGCACGTGTCCGGCCCGCAGGTTGACGGCCATCGCCATTGCAAAAAGCAAAGCCGACAGCAGCTTGGGCTGCCGCAGTGCATGCACAAACGCGAGGGCAAGCCATGGCACGTAGCACAGCGAGATAAACTTCGAGTTGTGCCCGGTAACCAACAAGATGGGCAGGTAGGTCGCCAATCCATAGCCAC
>CAYYHN010000663.1:0-549 GCA_964471245.1 uncultured Rhodothermaceae bacterium
GCCAACACGAGCCGTGATCGTCCTCTCGCCAGCACCACCGACCACGCGCTCTATGTTGGTACGCACCGTTACAAGGGCCTTAGCCCTGACTTGGATACCATCCTTGGCCATTGCCGCGACACTCTCCGTTGCAATCACTTTGGGATTTACTGACGTTTGAACAGCATCTTCTACATCTCGACCTGCAAGGTCAATAGCAGTCGCTTGTGCAAACGTCAGGGCAATGTTGGCTTTGTCGGCAGAAATAAGCGCGTTGATTACTCGCTCCACATTTCCTTTAGCCATGTAATGTGCTTCTAGAAGAGGCGTCTCGACATCGATGCCAGCTTTGTGCGCCGTGATAAGTGGTAACACGATATTTTTTGGCGGGACCTTACGCAGGCGCATCCCCACAAGATCGCGCAGCAGCTTGAGGCGCACGCCGGAGAAAAACGCGGTAATCCACAGGTTGACTGGGATAAAATGCAGGAAAAAGATCAAGGCAAAGATGACGGCAACAATGACGAGGATACCGCCAGTCGTAATTAATTCCATTGCAGTTCAGGTTAG
>CAYYHN010000663.1:567-2990 GCA_964471245.1 uncultured Rhodothermaceae bacterium
GAACGCGCATGAAGTAGCAAACGAGAACGCAGGCGTCAGGAGCCTATGTTATCGGTACGGCGGTAGTCGCCGCTTTGGCCGCCAGTCTTGGCTAGCAGCCGCACATCGGTTATCTGGATCATCTTCGAGACGGACTTGCACATGTCATAGACCGTGAGCGCGGCCACCGAGACGGCCGTCAACGCTTCCATCTCGACGCCCGTCGGCCCAGCCGTCTTCACAAAAGCGCGGATCTCGATGGCGTGCGTCACTTCGTCGAGCGTCAGTTCCACATCGACGCCGCGCAGCATGACGTCGTGGCACAGCGGGATCAGGCGACTGGTTTGTTTTGCGCCCATGATGCCTGCAATCTGCGCCACGGATAGCACGTCGCCCTTACGCACGGTACGTTCTGCAACAGCCGTGTAGGCCGCTTCGCCGAGGAGCACGCGGCCCGCCGCCACAGCGGTGCGTGCCGTGTTCGCTTTGCTAACAATATCGACCATATGTACACCGCCTTCAGGGCGTACATGGGTTAGTACAGGTACATCTGTCATATGTGTAAAACCTCGGATTGCATCTGCAATCCTACATCAGGTATACTCGTTTGGGAATGGGGCGAAATTAGGTGCGGGACATGGCAACGGCAACTGCTTTGCGCGATTTCCGAGGGGCTCATCCGCCAATCAGAATCATTGGGCGATTCTCGGACTGTGCAATCGCGTACATGCCTGCATGCGACGCTTTTTTTCGCTGCACCGCGGCCTCAATGATGCCTCGCAGGTCGTCATCGCTGCATCCCGCACGCATCGCATCACGAAGGCTTACCTCACCTTTGCCAAAGAGGCAGACCTTCAGGTTACCGTCGGCGGTGAGGCGTAGACGGTTGCAACCACCACAAAAGTGCTCGCTCATCGAGGTAATGAAGCCGACACGCCCCACAAAGCCTGGCACTTGGTACGTCTTCGAGGTCTCATTCGGCCCATCGTGCAGGCGCTCCAACGCAGGAAACCGCGTCTCGATCCGTGCAATCATCTCCTTATACGACATCATCCGTTGATCTTGCCACCCGTTGCCATCGAACGGCATAAACTCGATGAAGCGTACCTCGATCGGCTGATGCTCGGTTAGCGCCACAAAGTCAACAAGCTCGTCGTCGTTGAAGCCGCGCATAACGACGCAGTTGATCTTCAGCGGGCAGTAGCCAAGCGCTAAAGCCTCATCGATTGCACGCTGTACAAGATCAAACCCTTTGCGCCGCGTAATGAATGTGAAGCGGTCCGGATGCAGCGTATCGAGGCTGATGTTGAGCAGGTTGACGCCCGCCGCATGCAAGCGTGGCAACTTCTTTGGCAACAAGAGGCCATTGGTTGTGATCGCCAGCGTCTTGAGCCCTTTGACTGCGCCCAGCCCTTCAATCAACGCCTCAACATTCTCCCGCACTAAAGGCTCGCCACCTGTGAGTCGGATCTTGTTGACGCCTTCCTGCACGAACAAACGCGCCAAACGCTCGATCTCCTCGAACGTGAGGATTTCGGCTTTGGGCTTCAGCGTCACGCCTTCTTCAGGCATGCAGTATTGGCACCGCAAGTTACAGCGCTCAGTGAGCGAGATGCGCAGATAGGTATGGCGCCGACCAAACGTGTCGGTAAGCATGGCAGCCCAAGGATGAAACAACGAGGATGCCATATGAACCGCAGGCCGCGCCGTTGGTTCGCATCCTACTTCGATTTCATCTAGCGCAACGTACCCGTTTCTTTAGGAGGCCACGCTTCTCGGCGTATAGAGGCATAGAATGCTTAGGACGCTAGTGCCAAATGGCACATGCAGAAACGATATAGCAAGAGTCGAAAGGGTTGATGGTGTTGATTGTATGGGGCACGACGTTGGCATCGAGACCCAAGGGCCAACAGCCAAGGGCTGCGGCGCTCAGCAACGAGGTATTCGAATGCCATCAACCATGTCGAGCGCCGCTATACGACGTCGGTCCTTTAGGTTTGGACGAAAAAGATAACATACCTATGATATCGCGGCAGCCTCTTCTGCACAGGCCTGTGGCCGCTCGCTCATCTGGGGTGGCCGATCTTCTGCACCAGCAGGAGCATGAGCAGCAGATTCGCTGTCTGTATCTCTTCCTTCCGGTTTAGCAGCCTTCACAGGCAATGTAATCGTAAAGATGGTACCCACGTGCTTCTTGCTCTGTACGCGAATGTCGCCGCCCATTGCCTCGACGAGGCGCTTGGTGATAGCTAACCCCAAACCATTGCCGCCATGCTTGCGCGTTAGGCCACTCGACTCTTGCTGAAACTCGTCGAAGAGATGCGGCAAAAAATCGGGACTAATCCCCATGCCCGTGTCATAGACCGCCAGCTTGATCGATGTGCCTTGGTCTACCACGCCGACGCGCACAGCACCGTCTTCGGTGAATTTGATGGCATTGCTGA
>CAYYHN010000663.1:3006-3246 GCA_964471245.1 uncultured Rhodothermaceae bacterium
CTTGATGCAACGCGATACCATCCGTCCAAATCTTGACGGGCTTTTGCGGCATGCTGCTGGTGAATACCAGTTCTTTTTTCTCAGCAAGGGGGCGCAATAACGACATCACACCTTGGATGACCTCCCGTAGATCAAGCTCTTCGATGTCTAGCGCGGAGGCACCAGCTTTCATTCGTGAGAGGTCGAGAATGCTGTTTAGCGTACGAAGCAACCGCTTCCCGTTGTCTTCGATATAGTCTA
>CAYYHN010000664.1:0-3246 GCA_964471245.1 uncultured Rhodothermaceae bacterium
GTCACGACCCGATCCACCTTGAATCCGTCCACCGTCCGGCCGTTGGTACTCGCGAAGAACCGCGCCATCAGCCGCCCAATAGCCTGGTTGGCCTTGGCGCGATTGCCCTCGTTCTCGATGTCATCGCCCTGCCCATATCCCGGGATATCGACACTGCCGTGGTTCACGATCGTGTCCAGCAGGTCACCGGCCCGCAGAGGCGTCTCCAGCGCTCCGCACGCCTCGATGGCGAATGCCACGTCCCTGACCCAGGCGGCATCGGGGCTGACCAGGCGATCGCGGACCTCGGCGTGGCCACTCAGCAGCGGGGCTTCGCCGAAAATATGCCGGACGATCCAGTCGAGCCGCTGCGCCCAAGCGCGGAAGTCGTGCCGGGATTCGTTGGTCATCGGCATCCCCTTCTCGTGCCATGCCCGGATTACGGCGAAGATGGCACCGAGGTACCGCTGCCTGTTGGCACGCACATGGCCGAGGAGATCGCCCTCGGGGAAGCTCTGGTAGACGTAGCCCGACGGCTGCTTACGGATACGTACACAACTCGTGCGGTTCGCGAGGTCCTCGGTTAGCTCAGCCTTATTGCTGGTGATCATCAGGTTCAGGCCACGGGTGTCCACATCGACATTACTGCCATATGGGACGCGGGCATTGGCCGTGTCTTCGGTGAGCGCCGACTCGATCATCGGGCTGTCGATCTTCCCACGGACATTATCCAGGACCACGAAGCTATATCCCTTAAGCAGCGCGTCGGCAATCGCCTCCTCCAAAGAGCCTACACCACCTTTTCTGAGGGCGATCATCTTTGGCCGATCGTTGAAGATCACGCACAGCAGTTTGTTACGGTAGCCCTTGCCGGACTGCGACTGGTCGGCTTCTCCAAGGTCCGCGGGCGCTCGGCCACCGCTCGATCCTTTCCGACCCACGTCAGGAAGCCATGCACAAGGGCCGGCGTGATCAGCGAGGCGATCGCTCGGCTGCGATCACCAGGTGTCGCGAAGTCAAAGTCGCGAAGCAGTAAGTTGATCAGATCGATGGCCTTATCCAGGTCAGGCTCGTCCACACGCTGGCCGCAAGCAAAGATGCGCTTCTCTTCGTTGTAGCCCACAATCTGAGTGAGGCTACCATCCGCGAGCGGCGTCAGGACAGGGCTGCGGGTGACGATGTCGATCACTGGTAGACGCGAACGGAAGGCGCGGGAGAGCAGGATCCGTTTCGCGCACGATTCACTACAGATCGCTGGGACGGGGAGACCTTCCGAGTCGAGCTTCATAAGCCGTGCGATATCCTCGAACTCGGTGGTTGCGACCGCCGGGATAAGTGGCTCCAACTCAATGGCCATTTTGGTGTCACGGGTTTTAAGCATGACCGGGACCCCGCTGTGCAAAAACACGCTCTGGCGTTCACTGAATAGCTCGGCCAAGTGTCCGGCTGTCTCAGTAATGGTTTGCGAGCCACCTGGCAATACCACTATCGGTTTGCTGGAAATCGCGGAACGTATTCCGGACACGGTTGAGGGTTCGCGTTGGCCTATATCGTTGCGAAGTTCCTGCATGGTTTTGGTTGTGATCAAATCACTTTTCCTTGTAGCTGCAAGGGCACCATCTGGGTTAGCAGCCCTTGGATCCGGTCGCACCGACACGCTGCACTTACGCGCATCGAAGGACAGGTCGCATTACACGGGAGATCCGAGGCGATCTAGCCGCAGAAAACTCGTGGCGACACAACAGTTCGATTACCTGGCACACTTCACTCACCGATGCGCGGACGGCCTTCGGTCGGGCAAGCGTGCGAAACGCCAGATCTCCGTCTGACGATAGGGTTGCGGGTATGCGATGCTTGGCCGTAGCTGGCTTATCATCGGGATGCGAACGCCCGCAGCGTCCGTGGGCGGCGTGCCAGTGAGCAAACTCAAGCCCAGTACTTGGGATTGCGCCGCCTTAGCAGACGGCACAGGGTTGGAAGCAAGTCCCATTGCTCGGTCAGTGGCGATATGTAGGCCACTCGTGCGCGTCGCATTGTATCACGACCCTTGATGAGGACCAAGCAAAATCACTTCGTTGTGCAGTGTGGCAGCTTACGCATCCCTCAACACGATAAGCGAGCGCAAGCAACATCGGCACGCAGCACAAACGTCGCACTACCACAGCTCTATAGGCGTACATTTACGCATATAGAGGCGCAGATTTCAGCATGTATATGCGTACATTTACGGATGTAATAACCGTACATTTACGCATGCTGGTATTCTAAAGAATACTTATAAGATGCGGCCCTTCATGCTAATTCGAGCAATTTGAGCTTTGCCATCAGCGAGAATTAACCGCGCCCTCTTGTCAGGTGTTCGAGTCATTGCAGAGGCCTTCCACCGATGACCAATGCGCATTTTGACTGCCTCTGAAGGGCTCACACACGAGGTACGCCACAGAGCACGAAACGAAGCTGCAATATGGTTGGGACAAGGGACTCTTAGGTGGTTTCTGCCAACCTGTGGTCCACTTCGTTCTCACTCTGTAGCTCGGCAGGGTGCCATTGCAGATAGGTAAACAGAGCATGAGACACCGTCTGCACTAGCGTTCGAAGGCATCGCAGCAAGACATATTGGTGCCGCCGTAGGTGGCACAGGTGCCACTCATTCACCCATCCTGGAATCTGATGGGCGGATATAAACCTTGAACCTCACCCAACGACTGCACTCGCATATTCGGCGTTGCAAGACAGACTTGAACGGTGTTTTAAGTGCCGTTTGCAGCGCTAATTGCTAGAAATATTCCACGCCACTGCACACCTTCTTCGCTGAAGGAGGTGCACTGGTGCTTCAGCTGTGCGTAGAGAATAACAGTCTCGCCACCCCTTCTCACGCTGTGTTCGCTTGATCTGGGCTCGGCCGCGGACGCCTGTTCTGCCAGTCTTCGATGCTCCGAAGATGACCAACCATGTGTGTTTTAACCCTTCGGAAAATCTTATCGTAATGGGCTTCAGAATTACCTAGCAATCCGTTGAGTTCGGCGTCCGTGTACGACACGCGGAAGCCCGCCTCTTCGGCAACCGCATACACCCTCTGGCTGAAGCTGTGAGCAGGCTCATCACGGTAGGCCGGCCCCATCTGAGCGATCCATCCCCGCAGGGTGTCGTCCACCCTCTGGTCGGGTTCTTCAGCGTGTTCGCAGAGCCGCAAGTATTCTTCCAGGTGCCACCACGCCCGATCACTGATCGTGATGTTCGCACGACGCCCCTGGCGCTGGATGTGGA
>CAYYHN010000665.1:0-3243 GCA_964471245.1 uncultured Rhodothermaceae bacterium
AGCGTCGCGATCTCATAGGTAGCTGAGCTGACCTGTTCAGATACCGAGGGCGTCTGGAAGAGTTGATCGGTGGCGACGTGCACTTCGTATTCTGTCACAGCTGGATCGGCTTGCCATGCCAAGGTCAGCGGTCCATCAACGTCGGCGACGCCATTGGCTGGGGCGACCAATGCCACGGAAGCCAGCGCCGCGACGGTCGTGAACTGGTAGGCTGCCGACCACGGTCCCGTCTCTGCGGCATTGCGCCCGCGCACACGCCAGTAGTAGCGCGTGGCTCCATCCAAATTGGTGAGTGCCTGACTGCTTGTCTGCGTCGTCAGCCGCATCACCAAACCTTGGAACGCAGGATTCTGCCCTACCTCGATGTCATAGTCGGTAGCTGTAGGCGCAGGTTGCCAGACGAGCGTGGTTGCTTGCGATTGATCGGCGGCTCCGTCGGCGGGGCTGGTGAGGCCGATGGCACCTAAGGCACCGGCGACGGTGAACTGGTAGCGCGGCGACCATGCGCTTTGCGCCACGCCCAAGACGCTACGGACCTGCCATTGGTACGTGGTGCCCCGGTCCAACTCGGTCAACGTATGGCGGGTGTCTGTGACGGTAATGACTGTCTCGCCGACTGGACTCGTCACCATCAGTTCGTAGTGCTGCGCGTTGGGATCGGCGCTCCACGTTAGTTCGACGGCGCTGGGCTGATGCTGTGCACCATCCTCGGGTGCCGTTGGCTGCACGCCTGCTAGCGTGGCTGCCGTTCCGAAAGAATACACCTCAGACCACGGCCCCGTCTGCTGATCGTTCAGGCTACGAGCGCGCCAGTAGTAAACGGTCCCTTCGAGCAAACCGCCGAGCGCGTACACGGCATCGCTGGCATCAATACGGATAGACGGCGTGAACGTGGGCGTCGGGGCGATCTCTAGCTGGTACCGCTGCGCGGCTGGGTCGGCGGTCCATGCTACCTCTACGGGGATGCCTTGGTTGGTCGCGTCGTTGGCTGGAGTCAAGAGCGAGGGCGCAGCGAGCGGAGCGATAGCGGTGTCCCAATGGAGTGGCGCTGTTTCGGTGCCGTGTGTGCCATCGGTGGCGAAGGCAAGGGTGTGCGGCAATGTCAGCACAGCGTCGGCCGAGGCGTCGTAGAGTTGGAACGAGATGGCGGCTCCGGCTTGGTCCGCGTAGATATCCAAGGCAAACAGCAGGGCATCACCGTTTGGCGTGGGCGTCGTCACGCCGCGCACCTCTCCGTCGATGAATGCCGCCAAGCGGTCGGCGGGGTCAGTGGCTTCGCCATCGATGGTGAGTTCGGTGACAACGGTCATCGAAGCGCCGAATGATGCAGCATCTACCTGCCACTGCGGCCCTTGTGCTTGCGAGGCACGCGGCGTCCATCGCAAGGGCTCCGCAAAGGTCCCCACCGTGGTGTTGGCCTGAAACGGTACACGTTCTTGCACCGGATGCACGGCATCGGCGGCTGCATCGTAGTACTGAAACGAGAGGTCTGCCCCGTCTTCTTCCGCATATGCCAGCAAGAAGAAGCGGTACGAACCACCGACTTCGACGGGCGTGGCAACGCCGCGCACTTCATCAACGCCCGTAGCTTCGTTGCGCACAAAGACGGCGAGCATATCCGACGGCCCGGTGACGTTGGCCCCCTCAGAAGCGACGTAGCCCGACAGGCTCATCGAGGACTCAAACGCAGCGGCGTTCACCGCCCAATCCGGTGGGTCGGCATGCGCCGTGGTAGTTCCGAGTAGAGCCACAAAGAGTATCCAAAAGGAACGTTTCATGAGAGATCTCAAGCTGTGTTCAACTTTCGTTGGATGGGCAGGGTGGAGTGGGCGGAGTAGAGGGAAAGGGTCTGATGCCAGCCAACGTTCCACCCTGTCCAACCCATCCACACCTCCACACTATTTCATCAACACCATCTGCTGCACGTGCGTGAAGTCGCCAGCAATGATGCGGTAGAAGTACGCCCCCGATGCCCAATCGCTGGAATCCACTTGCAGCGCGTAACGTCCGGCGGGCTGCTGACTATCAACGAGGACGGCGACTTGGCGACCAAGCGCATCGTAGACGGCGAGGTTTACGTGGACCGCTTCGGGCAGGTCGTAGCGCAGCGTCGTGGCCGGATTGAACGGGTTCGGATAGGCGCTGTGCAGCGCAAAGGTCGTCGGCAACGACGCCGATGTAGACGCCTCGGTAGCGGCCGCGCTCTGCATCCGCACCTGCATCGGCTTGTTCACCGTGCCCAAGCGGCCATTCGAGCGGAACGGCACCTGCGCCAGATCCGTGTAGACGACCTCGGTAGCGGCATCGTAGAGCCGCAGTTCGAGCACTTCGTCAGCTAGCGGATCGCCGTAGGCCATCATGAAGACGAGGTGCTTGTCGAGGGCCTCGACGTACGTGAGCTTGCCGTAGCCGCGCAGCTCGTCGCCCGCAAAGACGGCGAGGCTCGTGCCCGGCGTCTCGACCGGCACGCCATCGCGGCGGATCTCGGCTGTGAGCGTCATCGTCTCGTTGTAGGTGGTCGGCTTGAGGCGCCAGCCCGGCCCGACGCGTTCCGACTCGTCGAAGGCGGGCACGAGGCCTTTTTGTTCTTCGATAGACGGCGTAGCGCGGTCGCGCGCATCGCCCAGTCGTTCAGTCAGCGCTTCCTCTGACAACCCAAGCGCATTCGCAACGCCTTTCGCCGAGCGGGCTGCAGCGAGCACCACATCGTCAGCAAAAGCATCAGACGAAGGTGCTGGGTAGGTCAGCGTGCCTGCGTTGGAGACTTCGAGCAGGTAGCCTTGGCCCGGCTGCATGTGCGTCAGCGAACCAATCCAGCCACGGTCGGCGACGAACTGGGCGAAGGCGAACTGGCTCTTGATCTGATCGTCGGCTTGCGGTACGGGATTGAGCCCGGCCAGCGCGTCGTCGACGGTGAGCGCCTCCTGCGGTAAGTAGCCAATCCAGTTCCAGCCTTCGATCAGGTCGATGGGCACGGTCACGTCGGTAGGCGTACCCATTTGCACCAGCGGGTTCGATTGGCTAAGGTTGATCAGGTACGTCTCGCCCGGGTCGAGGCTCGTCAGCGTGCCTACCCAGCCGAAGGTGTCATCGTAGAGGCTGAAGCGCGTCTGGCTCTTGACGATGTCGCCGCTGGCAGCCACGACATCGGTGAGGACATCGTTGATCGCCGTGCTGGCGGCGTCGGTGTTGAGCGAGAACCACGTCCAGCCCGACGCCAGCGCAATCGCCTGCTCGTTGACC
>CAYYHN010000666.1:0-3236 GCA_964471245.1 uncultured Rhodothermaceae bacterium
AGCGTTTGGTGCTCCATGCCTCCACGAAACGTGACATGGGCATGGCCGTATTTCTCTTCGGGGAATGGGTAGGGGCCGAACCATTCTTCCATCACGGGAAAGACCTCCGTCACGCGCCTCCATCCTGAAAACACGTCGCCACCTTCGAATGCTTGGGAATTGCGGTAGGCGTAGTGAATGATTGGCAAGCTGAGCGGCCCGTAGCGGTCGGCAAGGTGATCCGGGCGATTGTACGTTTGTTCGAACACCTCATAGCGCCCGGCGGCGAGCGAGACGAGGTACGGCGCAATCGGATACGTGGAGCGCCAGTCCCATGTGCGGGTGCCGTCGCCGTGCGTGGTATCACTCAGCAAGACGCCCTGCGATCCAACCAGCAGCCGCTCGGGAACGGTGACCGTTACGCGGACCGAGTCGGCCTTGTCGCTGGGGTGGTCGTTGGCGGGCCACCAGTTGCGTGCGCCGTAGGGCTGGCTCAAAGTCCAAAACCAGTCGTCGCTGAACACAAAGGTGCCGAAGCCTCCTTCTTGTCGGGGCAGCCCATGATAAAACACCTCCACACGTATCGCTTCGTCCTCAGCCAATGTTTCGGGCAACACAAGGCGCAAGCGGTCCGCTTCGTGGGTGAAGATCACGGGTTCGCCAAACACCGTACGCACACTGTCGACCTGCATGTTGGCCGCAAGGTCAAGTTCGACTTCGGAGAGCGACGCGGTGGCTGTGGCATCCATGCGGACACGGCCTCGTAGCCATGCCGGAGCAAGCGTAATGTCGAGGTCGAGGTGGTAATAGGTTGCGTTATAGTTGCGAGAGGTGAGGGTATGCGCAAAATGAAGCGACGGCCCGTTGGCTGTTTTGGCTGTGGCACACCACGTGCTGCCGAGGTGCAACGCTGCATCAGTAGGCGCACGTTCTTGGGCGTAGACAGCGCGCCCTGCTGCGAGATGGCACAGTAGGAAGGCAAGAACGACGCCGACGCTTTGAATGGGAGGATTGGGCACAGATGAAGAAATTCGAATTAGTTTATAGCTGCCTATGCAAGATGCGAGAAGGTTTCGTACCATAATGAACGTTCTAGAGACTGTTTGGTACGTCGATTTATGGCTGTGACGGAAGTCTTTTGGGCACACGACCGACCGATATCCTACGGCTTTGTCTCCGGTTTTTAGCCCCGTAGCGCCGCTACGAAGCTCAAAATCGGCCAAGCCTGTGAACCAAAATCCCACCGTTTCTCCTGACAACCCACTTACCAATACAGTCTCTTAGCTTCGTTCGCCACCACCTCTTTTCCACTAGTTTCGTCCATGGCGGTTTCTTCAAAAGGCCAGCGTCCGGTATTAAAACAAGGTTGGACGTGGCGTACAAAGCAACGCTGTTTGCAGCGCGTCTACCTCTACGAAGACCACTGTCGGCAAGTTAGCTGGTCACTCAGTGGTCGCACGACCCGTACGTTTATGTTATCCGACATAAGCCGCGCCGATGTGGTACACGGTCGCAAAGGGCGCGGCCCTCGATTGTGTTTGCGCCTCAGTGACGGCTCGCGCGAGATATTTGCGGTGGCATCTCCGGTTTTGTGGAAAGAAGAGATCAATCGGCAGGTTGGGGCAAAATGGGCACCAAAACGCAGAAAAAAGGCGCGTAATGTACAATCGTCTGCGCCTCCTGCACAACAAACGGGCACGGACTGAAAGTCGTAGCTGCTGGAATACAACAGATAGGCTGTGTATCGCGGCCAAGCACATCGAAGCGCCAAACGCATCCTGTGGCGCCCTGATGCGTACGCACGTGGCATCTGTTTCGCCTTTGCCTGCTGGTAGTTTATGCGTTCCTGCTTTGGTCGTTTTACTGTGATGGTGCTGCTGCTCCTCGCCTTCGTCGTGTTGATGACGTGGTGCGGATAGGTGGTATAAAAGGCACAAACTGCCTCTGCCGTCATTCACCGACGCCACCCGTCAGTCGTCGATTCGAGCCTAACACGGGCTCAGGCTAAGCCGTACCGTGTCCTGAACCAATCATCTTCAGGACCATGCGCTACCGCTTCCCGCTTCTCCTTTGTGCCGCTCTCATCGCTTGGGCTCCGCAAAGCCTGTATGCACAACATGCCACGGTGCAAGGTACCATCGTAGATGGTCGTGGTGCCTCGCTGCCCTATGCCAACGTGCAGGTTGTAGGCACCTTCGATGGGGCCGCTGCGAATGCTGAGGGCCGCTTCTTCTTCACGACACAGGTCACAGGAGCGCAGCAGGTGCAGGCCAGCATGGTGGGCTTTCAGGCCGCAACACAAGATGTCACGCTTGTGTTGGGTGATACCGTCACCGTCCGCTTGGTGCTCAAAGAAATCCTCGTCTCGCTCGATGAGGCTGTCGTCACGGCCAGCGCCTACGTGACCGGCGAAGCCGAAGAGGCAACGCTGCAAACGCTCGAAGTCGTGACCACACCCGGTGCAGCCGCCGACATCTTCCTCGCCGTCAAGACGCTGCCTGGTTTGGCACTGGTCGACGAAGGCGCGGGCCTGTTCGTGCGCGGCGGCGATGTGGACGAGACAGTCCTGCTGCTCGACCAAGCCACCGTCACGCATCCGTACAAGTACGAGTCGCCGACGGGTGGCGTGTTTGGCACCATCTCGCCGTTTATGGTGGCCGGGACGTTTTTCTCGTCGGGCGGGTTCTCTGCCAAGTACGGCAATGCGCTTTCGGGCATCTTGGCGATGGAGAGCCTCGGTATGCCTGAGCAGCGCAACGTGCAACTCAATGCGGGGCTGGCCGCCGGGTCGATTGGCATGAACCTGCCTGTGGTGCCCGGCAAACTGGGCCTCCGCTTTACGGGCAACCGCAGTTTCACCGGTCTACTCTTCCGCATCAACAACCAGCAGGACGAGTTTACAACCACACCGCAAGGCTTCGACGGCAACCTGAGCCTGACTTACCAATACCGCCCGGAGGGTAAGCTCAAACTGTTCAACTTTGTCAATGGCGACCGCCTCGGCGTGCGGGTTGATCAGCCGTCGTTTGAGGGGCTGTACGAGAATGTGTCGCTGAGCCGCTTGCACAACCTGCAATGGTCCGAACTCTTCGGCGACTGGCTGGTGCAGACGAGCGCGTCGTGGAGCAGCTACACCGCCGACCAGCAGTTCGGCAACCTCGACCTCGAACCGACTGACGACACGTATAAGCTGCGCACCGACGCCGAGCGGCGGCTGGCTGAGCGCGTGAACTTGCTCATTGGCGGCGAAGTAGAGC
>CAYYHN010000667.1:0-3233 GCA_964471245.1 uncultured Rhodothermaceae bacterium
TCCCGCTCAAACGTTCAGCGACCACCTTACACCTACCAAGCTCCTGCAAGCCAAGGCAACGCTGCAAACGGTGGCCGCGCACCTAGAGGGCTTCGTCGTCATCACCGATGCCAACCGCGTCATCCGGTACGCCAACCACCTGATGGAAGGCGTCGACCCGGCCTTGGTGATCGATCAGCATGTGCTCAGCTTTACCAGTCCGGAAACGCACGATCGTGTGACGAAGGCGTTTGATGAGGCTGAAGCTACCGGAAAGCACACCTTCTACGCAGTACCCTACACACCGCCGGATTCCAATCAGGTCCACGTCTTTCACTGCAATGTCCGCCCGATTACGGAAGGCGAAACCCTCTTAGGCTTTGCGCTAAACAATTATGATGCTACCGCAGAACTGGCTGCAGCGCAAGAGCGCCTCCAACTCGATGCCTTGGTAGACAATGCCCCTGACTTAATTGCGTTGGCAACCTTGGATGGCCATGTGACCTATGGAAACCCATCGGGGCTTGCACTGCTGGGTTTGCCAAGTTTGGAGGCAGCACAACAAAAACACTTTCTCGACTTCATTCGTCCTGAAGACCACGATGAGTTCACCAAGGTAATCATGCCAACGCTGCTTGAGGAAGGGAACTGGTATGGGCACCTTTTTCTCAAACACACCACCGAAGATCGGGTCATTCTGTGCGACATCCATAGCTTTACAGTACGCGCGCCCGACCATCAGCAACCCGTGACGCTCGGCATCATCGCACGCGATATCACGCAGCAGGAGCAAGACGCAGCCACATTGCAGGAGCAACGCCAGCGCCTTGAAATGGCAATTGCAGGTGCAAACCTTGGCACATGGGACCTTGACATCGCTGCAGGGGAAAGCCGCTACAATGAGCGCTGGGCCGAAATGCTCGGCTATACCCTCGATGAAATCGATGTAAGCCAAGCCTATTTTCTCTCGTTGCTCCACCCCGACGACCTGCCGCGCCTTGCCGCAGCCATGCAGGCCCACTTGCACGGTACGACATCGCAAATGGACCTTGAAATACGGCTCCGTGCCAAAGACGGCTCGTGGCGATGGGTGCTTGACCGTGGTCGTGTGATGGCATGGGATGACAATGGAATTCCGCTTCGCATAACCGGCACGCACCTCGACATTACAGAGCGCAAGACCGCTCAAGAAGCGTTAGAGGAAGAAAAACAGCGTTTGGAAGGCATCTTGGTCGGAGCCGACCTTGGCACATGGGCTGTCGATTTTGAGACGGGTGCATGCCAATACAATGAACGCTGGGCCGAAATGCTTGGCTACACCCTCGATGAAATTGAGCCGACCTACGAATTCTTTGAGTCGATAACACACCCTGACGACCTCGCCAAGGTTATAGCGCAAGTCCAAGAGCATGCACGCGGCGAACGCGACATGCTCGCCACCGAAATTCGGATGCGTGCTAAAGATGGCTCGTGGCGGTGGATTCTAGACCGCGGTAAGATCGTCGAGCACAACCCCGATGGCAGCCCTAAGCGCGTAGCAGGCACACACCTCGACATTACGGAGCGCAAACGCGTTGAAGAAGCGCTACGTGCCAGCGAACGCCGCTTCGAACTGGCGGCCAACAGTACCAACGACGGCATTTGGGAATACCATTTCCCCAGCAATACGCTTTTCTGGTCGCCACGGTTTTATGAGTTGGTGGGCTACACGGAGGAAGAGTTTGAGCCGACGATTGAACAAGGCAATGCACTCACACATCCGGATGATCGCGAGCGTCAAACTGCGGCATTTAAGCACCATCTCGAGACGGGTGAACCCTACGATGTCACCTATCGACAGCTACGTAAGGATGGCTCATGGCGCTGGTTCCGTGTTACCGGGCATACGACCTTCGACGAACACGGCAAACCTCTGCGGACGGCTGGAAGCGTCAGTGATATCCATGAACGCAAACTGGCAGAAATGGCCCTTCGTGAGAGCGAAGAGCTCTACCGATTGCTGGCCGATCATGCAACGGATGTCATTTTGACCATGCAGGCCCCTGATTTCCGCTTTACTTATGCCTCGCCTTCGGTCCAGCAGTTGCTAGGCTATACGCCCGAGCAGTTTTTCCAGCATGCACTTGCCGACATCCTAACGCCTGCCAGCCTTGCGCTCGTACACCAAACGAATAGGGAACGGCTCAACGATGCACGCACCAAAGCGGGAACAGACTACCCCATCACGACCTATCTGGATCATGTCCACAAGAATGGCAAGATCATTCACACAGAAAACGTCTCGATTCCTTTCCGCAACGAGCAAGGCGTGATCGTGGGCTACCTCGTGAACACGCGTGACATCACAGCCCGTAAGATTGCACAGAATGCCCGTGACGAAAGCGAGGCGCGCTTCCGAACCGCCTTTGAGTCGGCCCCGATTGGCATTGCATTGCTGCATGACAACGGGCAGATGGTACGCGTCAATCCGGCCCTATGCGAACTGGTTGGTCTCTCGTCGGCCGAGTTGTTTAACATGCGCTACCATGACCTCATGCCACTTGAGGACCAAGCTTTGTGGACAACCCAAATTGCAGCGCTCCGCACGGATCCAGAAGCGACAGTAGAGGTCGAGCATCGGCTGAGGCGGCCCAAACAACCGCACGATACAGCGCAGGTATCCGAGGAAGTTACGTGGGTCGTTGGGCGGGCCGCACGTACCCACGGCAGTGCAACGGCAAACGCCCAGTTCATCGTGCAAGTCCTCGACGACTCAGCGCGGAAGGCGTACGAACAAGGCCTCATTGAGGCAAAAAACCGCGCCGAAGAGGCCAACCACCTCAAGGACACCTTCCTTGCAAACATGAGCCACGAGATCCGCACCCCGCTGACCTCGATCCTTGGCTTCACCAGCTTGCTCTCCGACGAGGTGCCTTCGGAGTTGCGTCCGTTCGTCGACCTTATCCAGAACAGTGGTAACCGCCTGATGGTAACGCTAACCTCGGTGCTTGAACTGGCGCAGATGCAAGCGCAGTCCCTACAGTTGCACCTACAATTGGTTGACGTACAACGGATCATTGGCGAGATCGTGGCTATGCTGTCAGTCCAAGCCGAGCAGAAAAACCTATTGTTGCTCACCCGGATGCCTGAAACCCCAGTTACCTTGCTGCTCGACACCAAGGCCTTTCAACGCGTATTGACCAACCTTATCTCCAACGCCATCAAGTTTACACAACGGGGCCAAGTGGTGGTCGAACTTACCTTGGACGAAGATG
>CAYYHN010000668.1:0-3232 GCA_964471245.1 uncultured Rhodothermaceae bacterium
TGTCGATGCCGAGGTCTTGCCCGCGCATGAACGCGAGTTGCTGGTAGACGATCAGCGTTCCGGCAATCAGCGCCACGGAAGCCACAAACTGCGTAACGACGAGGCCTTTGCGCAGCAACACACCTTGCCGCCCTTGTGCAAATGAACCCTTGAGCACCTGCACCGGCCGGTACGACGACAGCACAAACGCCGGATACAGCCCCGACAACAACGCGCCCACCACAAACACCGTCGCCAGTGCCACCCAATAACCCGGCTGCACCGTCAAATCAAACGTGAGTTCTGCGCCCAACAAGCTGTTAAACAGCGGGAGCGCGGCCCATGCCAGCCCAATGGCCAGCACGGCTGCGATGACGTTGAGCAGTACCGACTCCAGCAAATACTGCCCGATCAGTTGGCCTTTCTGTGCACCCACCGACTTCCGCACGCCAATCTCCTTCGCTCGTTCGACGGCGCGCGCCGTAGCGAGGTTCACGTAGTTCACCCATGCAATGATTAGGATGAAAAACGCGATGACCATCAGGAAGTAGACCGCCTCACCGTCACCGTTGACGCGGGCTTCTTGGATAAGGCCAGAATAGAGGTGGATGTCTTGCAGCGCTTGCAGTCGAAAGACCGTGCGCTCGCTGCTCCCTTCACCGCCGTGCTTTTCGATGAACGCAGGCAACTTGGCCTCCAGCGCTGCTGCATCCGCGCCTGGCACCAAACGGATGTAGTTGTAGAAATCGTACCAGCCCCACGCGTTCTCGAAACCGTCACCCCACGCCTGCACGAGCGTGCTGTACGACATCAGGAAATTGAACTTCAGGTGCGAGTTCTCGGGCGATGCAATAACGCCCGTGATCTCGTACTCAAGATCATTCCCGTAGATGAACCGCTGCCCAACTGGATCAGCTTCCCCGAAATACTTCTTGGCAATAGCCTCCGAGATGACCGCCGTATTCGGTTCCGAAAGCGCCGTCTCGCGGTTGCCACGCAGCATCGGGTAGTCGAACATCGTCAGCACCGACGGATCGGCCTGAAAGACGAAGTCCTCTTTGAAGCTGCGATCCCCTACCCGAACAACGCCGCCGCCGTAGTGCAAGAACAGCCGCGTGTACGCTTCCACTTCAGGAAAGTCCTCCAGCATTGCCGGGCCGACCTTCGGAAACGCCGTTGCGCTCTGGAAGACTTGCTCGCCATCGCGGTAGAAATCGTACTGGACGCGGTAGATGCGCTCGCTGTCATTGTGAAAGTCGTCGAAGCTCAGTTCATGCGTCACATACCGCAAGATGAGGATACTCGCCGCAATTCCCACGACCAAGCCTAGCAGGTTTAACAACGTGTAGCCTTTGCGCTTACGCAGATTGCGCAGCGCCATCGTGAGGTAACTTTTGAGCATAGCGGTGGGATTTTCTGAGTGTGGGAGTTTGGGCGTGTGGGGGTGGTAAGACGCAAGCGGCGCTGCTCAGGAGCACAAACTCCCAAACACCCGTTCCCCCATACACCCACACGTCATCAGATTGTCCTAACCTGATGACCTATTCCGGTCGTTCGAGTTCGATGAACTGGCCGCCGACGCCGAGGAAACGCCACGAGTCGTTGTCACCGTCGTCGTTGCTACCGATGGTGTAGGTGCTAAACAGGACGTAGTTGTTGCGCTCCGTGATGTCGTCCACGAAGGCACCAGCCAAACCGCCACCAACATTGGCTAAGAAGCGACCGACATTGGTGTCACCCGTCTCGCGGAGGACAAGTTCTTCGGAGCGCTCGCGGGCGAAGTCTTGGAACTGGTCCATCTGAGGGTTTGATAAGGCAAGGGCTACAGCGGCTCCGACAAGGAGCAACACAGGAAGAAATTTCATGGTGCTTCAGGTTGGTGTAAGTTTTTTAGCAGCGTACGGTAGAGCTACATCCCAAGATGCATGCCGCAGCCGTTTTTCAGCTCCGGTCCTACGTCAACCCAATTCACCGCGAACGTTCTTTCGCTGTCACCGACGCGCTTCGCAGCATCGAAGCAACCCCGATGCTGATTTGATAGCTCTTTTCGTCAAAGGGTTTGCATGTGAGGCAAACAAAATACTGGTTCGATTATACGAATGCCTGTGGGTAGCCCGTTTACACACTGACCCACTCGTTATCATCCATGCCTAGACACGCGCATGCGCATCGCTATTAACATTGGCTGTCTGCTCCTCCTGTTGGCAACTGCACACCCAAGCCTTGCCCAAGTCTCAGCGTTTACCGTCCAACCGCAAGCAAATTTCGAGTTGCCCGCCTCACCAACGTTTCCACGTGACGCAACAAGCGTTGGTCATTTCAGCTTTGCTGATACGCTCGACACATTCACGCCCTCACTCGATTCGCTCCTCGTGGCCATGCGACGCGACGCATTCCGTGCCGCTGAAGTCGATCCGGGCATCTTGATCTTTCCAGACCTATCCGTGGACGCTAAGCTCCAGCTCCTTGCTCCTGAAGCTCAGATTTTCATGCCCAACGCGGCAACTGCTCCCAAGTCAATCCGCCAAAAAATGCTTGCACTGAGCGATAGCCTGATGCAAAAATGAGCGCGATGCGTTTGTCGTATCAGTGATGCATGGATCTCTTTATCGGGGTAGATAGCGATACGTCCCTGCGTTTCTACCCAAATAAACAGCGCCGTGGTCACACATCAACCTCCGATCTATTCAGGTCCCAACTGCGCCAGCACCGCCTGCTTATACGAGCGGCTTACAGGCAACCGCGTGGTGCCAACCTGCACCTCATCGGCGGTGAAGGCAGTGATGTGGGCGGTGGCGACGAGGAAGGAGCGATGGATACGGATAAAGCCGTGCGGCCCGAGTTCGTCGGCGAGGGCGCTGATGCGCTGCTTGCTGACTAAGGTTCGGCCCGAGATATGGATCTTGACGTAGTCGCTCAGGCTTTCGATGTAGCGGATGTCGTCGATGCGGACATGCGTGTCCTGCCGCTGGATGCGGACGGTGAGGTACGCAGGTGTGGGCGCGGATTGCTTGGGGGAAATGGTGGATGGAGGCGGCGGTATGAGCCGACGGTATTTGTCGAGGGCCCGCAGCAAACGGGGCAGGCCGATGGGCTTAAGCAGGTAATCGACGGCGTTGTGCTCGAAGCCTTCAACGGCGTAGTCGCGGAAGGCTGTGGTAAAGATGAGGTGCGGCGGCGGTGTGAGGAGCTGGGCCAATTCGAGCCCGTTCAGTTCAGGCATCTGGATGTCGAGGAACACGAGTTCGACCGA
>CAYYHN010000669.1:0-3232 GCA_964471245.1 uncultured Rhodothermaceae bacterium
ATGTTGAACGCTTCGCCCCGCAGAAATACCTGGTCGTAGTTGTACTCTGCCTCGGACAGCGCATAGCTCGCCGACCAACCAAACTTGCCACGTCCTGTCGTGCGCATGTATAGCTCGACACCTCGCGATGTACCTCCATCGAACGACGCACCGAACCGGTCCGAGTTGGTTTCGGGAAAGAAGTCGAGGTTATTAGCGTCAACGTTCTGGTAACGCACGCGGAGGTCGGTGAGGCGTTTGTGGTAGGCTTCGAGGCGGATCGCGATGCCACCAAGTGTCTGGTGCTCCAGCCCGATCAACCGGTGCTCGGCACGCTCGGCGGGATAGAACGTCGCATCGCCATCCTGTACGGCAAGTTGATGCAGGCCAAGTGACTGATGAAAATAACCCCACCCGCCCCGCAACGTCGTCCGACGGCTCAGTTGGTACGCCGCGTTGATGCGCGGGCTGATCACGTTGTCGTCTGCCCATGAGGCATGATCGTAGCGCAGGCCCCACTCGATGGCAAACGGCTTGGCAACACGAAAACGGTGACTCAGATAGATGCCGGCCTGTGTGCCATCGGGCGTGAGATCGATGCGCGTCGTATCGAAGTCGAGTACCAGTTCATCGTTGATGAATTGCGTGTCGGTGCGGATTTGGTTGAAATAATCGTAGTCAGCCTGAAACTGGCGAACGTCTGCGCCCACTTTAAGGAGGTGCCTTTCCGCAAGTTCATACGTCCAGTCTTGCTTGACGCCAACAAAGCTGAAGCTGCGGTCGTCGTCGATGGAGACGAACGGAAAGCCGTCGTTAAAGGAAACATCGCCCCCTTCGCGCCGCTGGTGCACATCGCCAAGCATAAAGAGCGTCTGACCCACAAGGCGCGTCGAAGGCAACGTTGTCCACGTCAGCCAGCCGTACGTGTTGCCATAGTCTGACGTCAGGTCATCTTCCTCGTCGACCCAACGTAGCCGATCACCTGCATGCAGCAGATGCACAGACAGCCGATGCTTGTCGCTCAGCTTGTATTGTGTCTTGGCGAAGACATCGTAATATGTCGGCGAGAGGTCGTCGTCGTTGTCGATGAGTGAGAGGACGACATCGAGGTAGCCGCGGCGGGCAAGGACGAGCCAGTTGCCCTTGTCTTCGGCAAAGCGGCCCTCGGACAGGAACCGTGCGTTCATGAAGCTGATGCCGAGCGACGTGCGTGCGGACCCTGCAGGAGGCTGTGCCGACGTCACATTGAACACACCGCTCATCCGGTCGCCAAACTCTGCCGGGAAACCGCCTGTCATCATGTCGATGCCCCCGATGGCCTCGACATCAAGCACGCTTACGCCACCGCCTGCGATGTCTTTCAAGTGGAATGGTTCATAGAGCGGCATGCCATCAAGTTGGACCAGCACTTCGTCGTGCGTACCGCCGCGCACGTTGAATTTGGCCGAGAAGTCGCTACTCGAAAGCCCGGGCAATCTTCGTACGGCGCGGTAGACATCCTCGCCGAGTTGCGGCATGTTCTGGATCTCGTCGCGGCTGAACAGGTGTGTCGTCGCCCCTGCGGCTTCCATCACGGCAAAGCGCCCCGGCGTGATGACAACCTCGTTGAGCGGGACGACGCGTTCCGGCAACTCAAACCGCAGCGTCTGTTGCTCGCCCGCCGCCAGCGTCACCGTTTGCTGCACCGACTCGAAGCCCAGCAACGACGCCTCGATGATGTGGGTGCCCGCTGGAATGCCATTAAGCTCGAACCGCCCATCGGCATCCGTGGCCGTGCCTGACAGCGTTCCGACCAGCACGACATTCGCCCCAGCCAGCGGCGCATTCAGACCCGCTTCGACGACCACACCGTTGAGTTGCGCTTGCGCGTGACTGATGGAGGCTCCAAGGATGCACAAGAAGAAAACGTTAACGAGGCACCGCATAACACCAGCAATTTGGGGTGAACACACCGCTGCGACGGACGGTTCGCAGCAGACGAAAGGATCGACATTGTATAGCACAGACGCAGCGTCACACAGTGATGTAACACAGCCTCAAAAAGAAGGACAAGGACAAGGCCAGTTTCGCAATTTCACACCAAGAGGCTCAGCTTTTGGTACAACGTGAGGATGCGGGAGAGATCAGCAAGGAGGTGGGCTTCAGGTGGAAGCGCGTCGGCAGCATAGCTGATGTGAGCGAGGATGCTCACTTCGTAATCGGCGGCGAGGCTGCTGCGGGTGTAGAGGTGCAAATCGATAGGGCCGGATGCCCAACTGGCAGCATCAGCACCGAGGCGGTAGCGTAGCGCAGAAGCGCGTTGTTGGAGGAGTTGACGGGCATCTGGTCCACGGCGTTTGCGCAAGGCTTCAACGCCGTGAACGAGCGCGAGGTAGCAGCCGCTGCCATCCGCGCGGATGAGGTACACCACGTAATGGCCGCGCTGCGCTGAGGTGGTCAGGCTGCGGTCGAACACGCCGAGCCACGGCACGTGTGCCCAATGCTGCCCCCGGCCGGGGCTGGCTTTGAGGTGATAGCGTACGGAATCGACGTGCGGGCGCAACGTGGTAGGCCAGTCGCGGCGGATGAAGCGTGCCAACGGATGGCCAGACAGCGGAGCCGTTGTGGCCGCAACGTATTCTGCCAAGACCCGCTGCAATGCCGCCCGAAACGTCGTCACTCGACCAATACTTCTGCGGGCGTCGGCTCGGCGCGCTGCTTAAACATCACAGCCACACGATCATCGCCGGGGCTGCCGATCTGCACCAGTTCCCATTCATCGTCGTAGTTCTCGACGAAGTGGCGCAGGCGCGTAATCTTGTCGCCTGTCGTGCGCGTGTCTTCACGCCAGAAATAGGTCTCCACGCGGTAATTGACCAGCCGCTTTTTGCCGTTGAGCTTCAGTTCAAGCTCCAGCGTGTCGCCCGGCTGTAGCGACGGCAGATGGATACAGACTTCTTTCATGGTCGGGCTGTTGACTGTTGGCTGGTGGCTGGTGGGTCTGCTACCCATGCCATCTGCCAATCCCAAAGAACAGTAGGAAATAACCCGCGTTTCGACCTTTGGTCAAATCTTGGGTTGAATGGACGAGACGAAGAGGCAAAGAAACGAAGTGGAGGCGTTTTCCGAGTCGCCTTCTGCGCGTCGTCTCTTGGATGCTTCGTCTCCACAAGCTTGGAAAGATAGACCCAAACTTGAGCTAGCGGGATGAGGTATGCAAGCTAGCAAAGGTCGCTCAACTTGGCGACCCACTATCCACCATCGCCCAGCCACT
>CAYYHN010000670.1:0-3214 GCA_964471245.1 uncultured Rhodothermaceae bacterium
TTCTATACGGAGGTCGCGAAGACCGGCTTTCTTTACTTGAAAGCAACCTCAAAGAGCGTTATCCCAGCCTTAAACTCGTAGATGCGATCAGCCCGCCTTACCGAGCGATGACGACTGGTGAGGACGACGCGATGGTGGACTACCTGCGGGAGTTGCGACCCGATGTGATCTTTGTTGGCCTGGGCTGCCCGAAGCAAGAGCGATGGATGGCCGAACATTCGAAGCGTATCCCAGGCGTGATGCTGGGTGTGGGTGCAGCATTTGACTTCCACGCCGGGGCGGTGCGTCAAGCACCACCCGTCCTCCAACGGCTTGGGATGGAGTGGGCATTCCGTCTGGCCGTCGAACCCCGTCGGCTGTGGAAGCGGTATCTGACAACCAATCCGGTCTACATCCTTATCGCCGCCGGCCAACTCGCCGGGCAGTTCATCCTGCGACGGCGATACCTGCTGACCGACAGCGAAGCAAAACTTGACCGGAGCATCCTATGAAGCCCACCATCGCGATATGTATTGCGACTTATCATCGCCCGGATCAGTTAGCCGAAACGCTCAAGAGCCTGCCGCAGTATTTCCCCGAGCCATACGAGGGTGAAATCCGTGTTGTTGATAATGATGCGCAACGATCGGCCGAGCAGGTGGTCCGAGCGTTTGCAGCCCAGAGCAGAATCCCGACGCACTACACCGTTGAGCCAAAGCAAAACATCGCATTAGCTCGTAATCGGGCCATCGAGATGGGGGAGGCTGACCTGGTCGTCTTCATTGATGATGACGAGATCGCAAGCCGGGATTGGCTCAATGAACTCATCCTAGCCGCTCAGGAAACGCACGCAGATGCGGTGATCGGACCGGTGATCGGCATGCTGCCTGACGACGCGCCGCGGTGGTGTTCACGTGGCGGCTGGTTTGATAAGCCTGTGCCTGAGGAAAACGGCGCGATGATGTGGAGCGGGACGCGGACCAGCAACACACTGGTACGAGGCCGATGGTTCTATCGACATCGCCTGCGCTTTGATCCGAACTACGGACGATCAGGCGGTTCGGATGTAAGACTCTTTAAGCAGATTGCGATTCAAGGCGGACAGTTCCGTGCCGCAAGCAAGGCACTCGTCTATGAACACGTTGAAGCCCACCGGGCCAGACTTGGGTGGCTGCTCAAGCGTTTCTATCGGGGCGGAATCGTCTATGGGCGTGTCCGTTATCACTGCCCGATCGTTCTTCCCGCCATCGATGTAGTCGCACGTGCGGTGAAAATAGCCGCGTTGACTTTGAAGGGTCTAGCCAAAGCCCCGCTTGGGCGTAACGATGACTTGATCCGTGCCCTAACGACCTCGGCACTGCTCGCCGGTGGGATCAACGCCTGGCTGCGTCCACGGCAGAGTTCGGGTTATGTGGAGTACAAGACCAAAGAAGGTGGAGCCGGGTGATGCGCGTGGTGTTCCTGACCAATATTGTGAGCCCGTATCGACGCCCGGTCTTTGAGCGCCTGGCCAATACGCCAGGCTGGGACTTTCATGTCTTGACCAATGCCGCTTCAGAATTTGATCTCAGCTGGGATGTGGATACCCAGGACCTGCAGGTACATCAAAGTAAGACATGGTCGATCAAACGCACCGTCCACAGTACGGACCCGGTGCCGTTTGACCAGGTAATCACGCTCCACTTGCCTCGCTCGTTATGGTCGGACCTGAAGAAGCTCAAGCCCGATGTTGTGATCAGCCATGAGCTCGGCCCGCGCACCATGCTCGCGTCGGCCTACTGCAAGCGACACGGCATCCCGCTAGTGATCTGGGCCTACCAGTCCAAAATCAGTGCGTCTCAGACGAACCGCCTGAAGAACACGATCAGACGTGTATTACTCAAGCAGGCCTCGATGGTCGTCGGCATGGGCACGCAGGCACGAGACGTACTGAATGCGCTCGGTGTTGAAGATGAAAGAATCGTCGATGCACCCAATAGCGCAGACTGCGACACGCTCAGCCAGCGTTTAAACGACATCGAAACACACCGGCAGGCCGAGCAGGTCCGCGAGGCCTATGGCGAGGGGCGGAAGCTCGCCTGTGTCTTCGGTCGGCTGGTACCGCTCAAGGGAACAAGCGCAATCCTGGAACACTGGCGGGGCCTACCCTCAGAAGTAAAAGCCCAATGGCGGCTGGTATTTGTCGGCGATGGGCCATTATCGCCATTGATTAGCGAACAGAATGACCCCGGCATTGTGCATGTAGGTACTGTGGCGCCTGAGCAGATGGCGGCTTGGTACAAGGCGACCGACCTGCATCTGTTCCCAACGCTCGGCGACGTCTGGGGCCTAGTCGTCAATGAAGCCATGCAGTGTGGTGTCCCTACGCTCTGCTCCAGACACGCGGGTTGCAGCGACGATCTTGTAGCCGATGGTGTGGACGGTTTTATCTATGACCCGACATCGGAGGGTGCAACAAAACAACTCGAACGCGCCCTGACCCACCCGGCGCTGATTGAAATGGGTCGGCGGGCACAGCAAGCGGTTCGGCCGTATACGCTAGATCGATTGGCCGACGCGTTTCGCACCGCGGTGCGGAAAGCGACGGGTCAGACTGTCGCGGACATCACATCCGTCAGCAAAGGCGTATCGGTTGCCAGCCAACGCCGATAAGCCAGAGCCAGGTAGACCGTTTCGGTCAAAGCCATCGCGAGCACCGGCCCAAGCGCTCCCATCGTAGTGGTCATAAACAAAGCCAGGGTCAACGCGGAAACCGACACGCCGGTTCTTAACTTGGCGGTGTACGCCGGCCCACTTTCAGATTGGGTTTGCAGCGCGGTCACCACAAACGACCCGAGACACGCCACGGTGCCGTACCAGACGCCGACCAAGAGCAGGAGTCGGGTGTCGCTGAGCCAAGCGCCAAACAGTATTTCACAGATCGTATTGCCGAGGAGAAGGACGCCCGCCCCCATGACCACACCGACTGCCAAAATCATGGTGCTGACCCTCAGCATCAGCTTCCGAACGCTTGGGATGTCGGATTGGTTGTAGTAGAGCGCAAATCGCGGTCGGACGACGCCCGAGAGCGCCATCCCCAGCATCCGCATCGGGCCAATGAGTGTAAGCACCGCACCGAAGCGCGCTACCTCAATTGAAAGCGCGATCGCTGCGAGAAGAATCGGGTATGCCCGAGAGCCAGCGGTATTGGCAATCGAACCAATCAGCAGGGGCATGGATTGTGACGCCATTCGAT
>CAYYHN010000671.1:0-3176 GCA_964471245.1 uncultured Rhodothermaceae bacterium
CTGGGATTGGAGGATCGGCTGCGCACCGTCCATCCAACACCTGATGCCGACGTGCATGTGCTTACCTTGCCCCCGGTCTGGCCCATCAATGCACTCGGTGCGGGGCCATTGCGAGCGACCTTGCTGCAAGCCAATGCCAAGGTGCTGCGTCACAACATCCGGGCTGCGATGGAGCGGCTCAATATGCGGCGTCCCATTGTCATCAATGCCTTCAACCCTGTGTATGGCATGCCGCTGGTTGGCGCGTTTGATGAGCAATTGCGCGTCTATTACTGCTACGACGAGATTGCTGCCGCCCCGTGGGTCCAGCGCCACGGCCCCGCTGCCGAGGCGGCCTACCTCAAGCACATGGACCTCGTCGTCACCACCTCGGCGGCGCTCCAAGCTTCGCGCACCCAACAGCACCCGCATTGCTACTGCGTTCCTAATGGCGTTGACTTCGCCCTGTTCAACCAAGCCGCGCAGCAGCCTCCCGTTCAGAACCTGCGCACCTGCGTCGGTTACCTCGGCAGCCTCGACGGACGGCTCGACGGTGACCTCCTCGACCACGTCATTCGCCATGCGACCGACCTCGACTTTCGCTTCGTGGGGCGCATTGTTGATCATGCCTTAGCAGACCGCCTCGCACGTCACCCCAACGTTACCCTGACAGGGGCCCGCCCTCCCGAAGCGTTGCCCAACGAATTAGCACGTATGGACCTAGGCATCATTCCGTTTGTGTGCAACGACCTCACCCGCAACATCTATCCGCTAAAGCTCAACGAATACCTTGCCGCTGGCAAGCCCGTCGTCATGACCCCCTTCGCCAACCTCAACCCGTTCGCGGACCTTGTTAGCGTCGCACCGGATGCGTTGGCATTTCGGCTGAGTATGTATGGCGAGTTGAAAATGGACAGGCCAGCACTCCGTACCCAACGCATCAGGCGCGCGCGGCGCAATGACTGGGGCACCCGTGTCGAGCAACTGAGCCGACTGATTGCGCAGCACCTGCCGGTTCGGGAACGTCAGCAAGGATGACACGGCGCTTTCGATACCGCGACCAAGCGTGGGTGCTCTCGGGGCAACTCGGCGGCAAAGCATTGCGCCTCATCGGGTTTATGGCGTTGGCACGCTGGCTTTCCCCAACAGAATTTGGCGTGTGGATGCTGTATCTGACTGCGTTCACGCTTGCCGAGATGGCGCGTACCGGCTTCGTACGCCAAGCCCTCGTGAAGCTCGATGCCGAATCAGAGGCACACGCGCGGCCAGCGCTACATGGCGCGGCGTGGGTGCTCACCCTCGTCCTTACAGGCAGTACCTGCCTCCTCGTAGTTGGCCTTGGCCTGCTCTTTCCAGCGGCCATCGAAGCACATGGCCTTGAGCCTTTTGTGACGATGTACCCGCTTGCCGCGCTGCTCAGCATGCCAACCGCCCTTGGCCAATGGATACGCCACGCCCAACGCGACTTTCGCGCCCTCACCTTGCTGGACACCGGACAAGCCGTGCTTTTCTATGGCACCATCTTGCTATGGCCCAGCGAGATGAACATCCCACTTGTGACCAGTTTGCACGCAGCGAGCTACGGCGTCATGTCAGCAGTGACGCTCCTGCTCGGTTGGGCGCATGTGCGTGCCCTGTGGAGCGTATCGCTGCCCATGCTGCATCGGCTCGTGGCGTTCGGTCGGCATAGCGTGGTGACGCTCGTGACGACCAACTTGCTGAAAAGCACCGACGACCTCGTAATCACGAGCTTTCTCGGCCCAGCAGCCGTCGCGTTCTACAATGTCCCCTTCAAAGTACGCGAAGTCGCTGACATCCCACTCCGCACGTTCGGCCTTACAGCCTATCCGAAGATGGCTACACGGGCAGCGCAAGCACGCTACGATGCGTTAAGCACACTGCTCCACCGGCATGTGGGCGCGTTGACGTTGGTGCTGCTCCCGGCGCTGGCTGTTGGCTTCGTGTGGGCGGAAACGTGGGTCGTACTACTGGGCGGCCCGAACTATGCCTCGGCAGCACCAATCTTGCGTTGTTTGCTCTTTGCGATGGCGCTCATGCCGCTGGATCGCTACCTCGGCCTCGTGCTGGATAGCCTTGGCCGCCCCCAACACAACGCGCGCAAAGTGATGCTGATGACAGCGATCAACTTGGCCGGCAACCTCTTGGTCCTGTCGCTCTCGCCTACCCTTTGGCATGTCGCAAGCGTAACCGTCGTCGGGCTTTTGGCAGGGATTGCCTATGGCGTGCACAGCCTTCCCCCAGCCCTAGCTCTTTCGCCGCGCCGCATGGTACGCACAGGCTTTTCGGCCCTCGTCGAGGTCAGCCCCTTTGCTTCGTCGATGCACGCACGCCTTTCATCGACCGCACGTCTCTCTGTCCGTGCGACGCCACGTTCCATCGACTAGATGTGGGTGCATGCAAGGACTTGGTGTAGGTTACAACTGTCCACTGCTCCAACCTGCACCGCACGCTTCGTATGCTGCTGACCGCATCGCATCCGCATCCTTTACGTCGCATCGCCACGTTGCTGGCGCTTGCGCTGGCGAGTCTGGTGGGCGCGTGGGTGCTGAGCAGTGGTGGCGTTAAGGTAGCCGTGGTACTCGGAGCACTTCCGTTCGCAGGAGCCTTTGTGTGGGGCGTCTTCACGTATCCTCGCGTCGGCCTCTATGCGGTTATGATCTACGGGTTTCTGCCGCCGGGGCTCAATCGCTACATTCCCGCCCCGTGGGGCCTCGGTTTCGATGCGCTGTTGCTCCTGACACTCGCCGCCGTGTTGCTTCAACGGGGTCGCGACCTTGATTCGCGCGTCTTTCGCAACCCCGCCGTCGTAGTTACCGCCCTTTGGATGGGCTACTACATCCTGCAATTCTTCAACCCGCACGCCCCCAGCCCTATCGCGTGGTTCTATGCGATGCGCGGTGTCGCCTTCTACCAAGTGCTTACGGTGCTGCTTGGTGTGCTGCTCATCAAGGATCGCCAAGATCTCCGGCGTTTTCTCATCATCTGGCTTTCGCTATCGATGCTCGCCACGCTCAACGGGCTGCGGCAGAAGTTCATCGGGCTGGATGGAGCCGAGCAGGCATGGCTCGCAGCAGGTGCCGCAACGCAGCATGTCCTTTTTGGCAAGCTCCGCATTTTCTCATTCTACAGCGATGCCGGACAGTTTGGCCCAGCGCAAGCCCCTGCGGCGCTCGTTG
>CAYYHN010000672.1:0-3173 GCA_964471245.1 uncultured Rhodothermaceae bacterium
GACACTGTTTATCATCATCGGCGACCACGGCGAGGCGTTTGGCGAACACGGCCTGCGCACCCACGGCGACGTGATCTACGATGAGGCGCTGCACATCCCGTTGCTGCTCCACAACCCGGTTCTCTTTCCCGAGGGCCAACGCATCGGGGGCCTCCGGCAAAACCTCGACCTTGTGCCGACCCTTGCGGATATTCTCGGGTATGAGTTCGCCAACGGCACGCTGCCGGGTCATTCCCTGTTGACACCCGTGCCGGAAGGCCGCACGCTCTTTCACAACCCGTGGAACGGCCGCCTCGCCCTCGCCCTCCGCCGCGACTCGCTCAAGTTCATCTACCACTACCAGCGAAAGCCTATGGAAGTGTATAACATCCGTTCCGATCCACGAGAACAACTCAACATAGCAGACCAGATCCCACAAGCGATCCGCGACGCTGCACGTCTCGAACTAACGCGTTGGAAGCACCGCACCAGCCAAAAGTGGCTCCCACCAAATGAAGCCACCAGCCTACGAGCAGGCATGTAATCAGGTAAATAGGCCGTTGGCTCCAATACTGAACATCAAGCTATCCGGTTCGCAGTCGTATGTAGCAAAACACTACCTGAAAGGCACGCCGATACAGGCCAGCATCATTCGTGTTCATTCGAAAAATGCACTGAGTTGCCTGAGCAGCATGCACCTCAAACTCAAGCACGACGCCCTAAGCGGTATCCAAGCTACACACAAACCCTTCGTACAATTCGTGGCCCACTACACCATCCTCATCCGTAGCTAAATTTTCACATGTCCTACCGTTTTCGATAGCTCGCAGGACGAAAACCAGAAGCATCAGCAATGTGCGTATCAGCACCTTCAACGCGGTCCGTGTTTTGGAAGCTGATGATTACGAAGCTCTCGCCACGACGCTCGGTGACCATGCTGATGACGGAAATGCGCGGAGCTGCAGGCATACCATCTGGGCCGACCTGCCCTTCTAGCGTCGACACCGTATGTACAATATGAATGTCGGGACGGAGTTCGCGCACCTTGAGTTCGGTGATCGTCAGCTTGGCGTGCATGAAGATGCGCTTGAAACCGTAGTCGTGCGCTTTGCGGATGGCGCGCCGATTCTGCCACCAGATGCCGACGACATTAACAAAGTCAGCGTCCTCGGCAAATAACGCACCAATGCCATCGGGGTCACCCGCATTCCAACAGTCGAAAAAAGCTCGGGCGACAGCGGCACCGTCTGAGTAAGAAGGCATAACGTAAGGTAATCCGATTCAATAAAGAACGTCTCCATTTCGCTACGATAATGACGAAGATGCGGCAGCCCAATAGTTCCGTGGGCAGAGCGTATCACGAATCACACAGCATAGCCCTATTTCCCGCCTACAACCCGATTCGTCTATAATAGTCGACATAGACCAAGTAGCGTCAACATTTTGCTCCAATACAATTATATAATCGACTATTAATATCTTTTTAGTCGAATAAACTTGTCCAAACAAATCCTCCAGTGCAGTTCGTGTTTCGCAGGTGCACTACGTTTCATGCCCAGGATCAGAACGGAGTATTCTAGGTGAAAGTTGTTGCATGCCAACTAGCATGCTCAGCTTGTACACCGCACGTTCTATCAAGCTCCACGACCATGCACGCACGATTTTCGCTCGCTTTCCTATTCGTCCTATCGGCGAATTTGCTCACACTGCTCCCGTCCCATGCACAAGGTACCATCGCTCGTCCGGGTGTGATCGAAGGAACCATCCTTGAAGCCGGAACCAACTCGCCCGTTGTGACGGCCACGGTCGCTATCTGGCGCGCTGCCGATCATACCCTGATCACGGGAGCAATTACAGAGCCTGACGGCTCGTTCCGAGTCACGGGGCTCACTCCTGACACATACCAAGTGCAAGTTAGCTTCGTTGGTTTTGTGACGGAGACGGTTGATGACATCGTAGTGACGGCAGCAGCCCCACGAGTACAACTCGGTGTTCTGAACCTTTCGCCAGATATGCAGATGCTTGACGAAGTCCAAGTGACAGCGGAGCGTTCAGCGGTCTCGGTTGAGATTGACCGTACGGTGTACAACACAGCCGACAACCCTGTCTCGGCGGGCGGAACAGCTTCGAATGTGCTAGAGACGATTCCTTCGATCGATGTGGATGTAGATGGCAACATCAGCTTGCGTGGTACGGGTAATGTCGCCGTGCTCATCAATGGCCGCCCCGCTCCGGTGAGCGCCGACTTCATCGCCAACTACCTTAAACAGTTGCCAGCCAACTCCATTGATCGCGTGGAAGTGATGCCGAATCCATCGGCAAGGTACGAGCCGGATGGCATGGGGGGCATCATCAACATTGTTCTGACAGAGGAAGCCGAACTGGGCTTGGGCGGTACACTCGTTGCTGGCGGTGACTCGCAGGGTGGTTACAACGGGAGTGGCACGGTCACGTACGGCAAAGGCCCACTCAACCTTGCGCTGAACTATGGCTTCCGCCAAGGCGCAGGCGGTGGTGGGGGCAGCAGCTACCGCATCAACCGCTACGCCGATCCACTCACGTTTTTCGACCAGAACGAGACCGAAGACGAAGACGAAACGTCGCACCTGCTTAGTCTTTCAGGCGACTACCAGCTTTCACCGCAAACGGTTGTGAATGCCTCAATCCAAGGGCGGATTGAAGACGAGCGGGAAAACGAGTTCACCAACTTCCTCGCCTTCGCCGCTGATGACGCGCTGCTCGAAAACTCGTGGCGCGACGTGACCGAAACCAGCGAAGGTTGGAACGGCGATGTTCGGCTTGGCCTGACGCATAGCTTCAAAGGATCCGCGACCCGCACGGGCGCAAGCAACGCCTCCTCAGGCCGTTCACGTGGCGGTTGGAGCCGTGGTGGCCGTGGCGGTGGCAACACGCCCGGTGGCTCAGGCGGCGTCGGCCACTCGCTCATGCTCGAAGCGCGTGCAACCATGTCGGTAAACGAAGGCGGCGACAGCTACCTCGAAAGCATCGCCGACGGCGGCGCGATTTTGGAGCGTCAAGAAGCGCTCACTGACCGCGACCGCGACGAATTCTCGCTGCAAGCCGACTACGTCCGCCCACTCGGTTCGTACCGCTTTGAGCTTGGCTACCGGGGCGAGATCGAAACGCTCTACTCAGACCTCTATTCCGAGTCCGCCGAAGGCAATGCCGCGCTT
>CAYYHN010000673.1:0-3171 GCA_964471245.1 uncultured Rhodothermaceae bacterium
GTAGGCATTTTCCGACTCAAGTCGGTCTTTGAGCTGGCGCACCTCTGCAAGCGCTACTTTGAGGTCTTCTTCGCTGCGCTTGCGCTCACTGATATCGATGAAGGTAGCAAGCAGGGCTGGTTTGCCTGCCCACTCAATGCGCGAATGGATGCGTAGGACCCACTTCTTTTCTCCAGTTGGATCGAGATACGGCGTTTCGAGGGGCGGCCCCGGATCGCCTGTGATGACGCGTTGAAATTGGGCAATGCTCGCGTGGTGTTCTTCCGCAGCAATAAAGCCATCAAGCAAATTTACGCCGAGTGCCGCCTCAGCGCTTGCAAGCCCCATAATTTCGGCCCCCGGTGCATTGATGAAGCGCACGATAAAGTCTTCATCATGGACCACGATACCTTGAACGGAGCCTTCCACCACTGTACGAAACCTTGTTTCGCTGGCGCTTCGTTGTGCCTCTGCTTCCTTTCGCGCTGTGATGTCGCGGATAAAGATGCCACAGAGTTCTTGATCGTCAAACACGATGAAATTTGCCGTGGCTTCAATCGGGAAGGCCGTCCCATCTTTGCGCTGATGCCATGTTTCCATGGTAATCCCCTGTTGCGCGCGTAACTCGGCCCAGAAGTGTTGCCAACGTTCTGGCGTGTAAGTCGGCGTGAGGATGGCGATCCCGCTGGCGAGGAGTTCCTCGCGGGTGTAGCCATACATTGCGCAGGCGGCTTCGTTGAGATGCACGAGTTCTGCTTCGGCGTTGATCCACAAGATGGCGTCGCGCGCTCGGGTAAAGGTGAACGCGGCAAGGTGATGGAACCGATTGGTTGCGTCGTGAGAGGGAGACTCAGGCATCAGGGCAATTGGGAAGTGGTCGTGCGTGAATAGGTTCGGCAAGCCAAATGAAAGTTGTACGTAATGCTCATCAATCGTTCCTTGTAGGGTTCAGCAAGGCTTCCGCTTGTTTGGCACACATCATCGAGGTTATTCTTACAGCTTATGCCACACCTACTCATCCAACGCACCGACATCACCACACTCGCCGTCGATGCTATTGTCAACGCAGCGAACAACGCCTTGGCGGGTGGTGGCGGTGTCGATGGGGCAATCCACCGGGCTGCTGGGCCGGAACTGCTGGAAGCGTGCCTGAAGCTTAAAGGGTGCCCAACCGGCGATGCCAAGGTCACTGATGGCTTTCGGCTGCCCGCGCGCTATGTCATCCATGCCGTTGGCCCCGTCTGGTACGGCGGTCATCGGAACGAGGCCGACCTGCTCCGTTCGTGCTACACCGTCTGTATGGCGCACGCGCAAGACTTGGCGCTCACAAGCATTGCGTTCCCCGCCATCAGTTGTGGCGCCTACCGTTTTCCCATCCCCGAAGCCTGCGCAATTGCTGTTGATGCGGTCCTTGTTGCTTTGCCTTTCACGCCGACGCTCGACACGGTCATCTTCACCGCATTCGAGCCGCGCATCGAGCAAGCTTATCAGAGGGCATTTGCAGCACACGGGCTTGTATACTGACTACTACCCCCATATGCCAAGCTGCCCCAACCTGCCCACGTTTCAAACCAGCGTCTTGTACATCACGTGGGCATCCACATAGCCGAGGCGCGCATGGTGGAACGCGCCGGGCAACGTGCCGACGATGACGAATCCGTGTTTCTGCCAGAGCCGCACCGCTCCGGTGTTGGTCGCGACGACGAGGTTGTATTGCATCGCCCGAAAGCGAAGCCGGACAGCCTCTTGCTGTGAATGCACGCAAAGCTGTGAGGCAATGCCGCGCCCACGCGCCCGTTCGGCAACGATGTAGCCACAGTTGCAGACATGCGCGCCAAGGCCCGGTTGGTTCGGCGTGATGAAGTACGTACCGACGACGTCGCCTGCTGCATCTTCGGCGACGTAGGTTGCTTGCGGCTTCGTCAGCCACGCGTAGTGTGCATCGCCCTCAGAAATATCGGGCGGATAGGCGTAGGTTTCCCCCGCGCGAAAGACGGGCGCAAGGATCGCCCAGATCGCAGGCCAGTCGGTTGTTGTGGCGGGGCGGATGATCATGCGGGCGCAGCATAGTCAGGAGTCGTCAGCAGGTCGTTGCCGATGCGTACCACCGCGTCGAGCAGCAGGTCGAAATCTTCCTGCCGGGTGCGGTGATTGGTATGGGCGACGCGGATGGCGAAATGGCCGTCGAGGAACGTGCTGGAGGGGACGGCAAGACCCATTTCTTGAATCTGCATCAGGATCTCACGGTTGAGGGCATTGTGCGTTTCTAGACGCAAGTTAGGTGCATGAAACCGGAAACAGGCGACGTTGAGTGGCGCAGGAGCGAGCAGTTCGAGTTGGTCGTGGGCCCGGATGCGCTCCGCAAGGTACTGAACATGCCGGACGTTTTGGTCGATGATGCGTGCGAGGCCCGAGACGCCGTGCGTCTTCAGCGCCATCCAAGCGCGGAGGGCGCGAAAACCCCTGCTGAGTTGCAGGCCGCGTTGCGCAAAGACGAGTGGATCCGGTTGGATGCCACGCCCATTGGGTGTGAGGTAGTCGGCGCTGGCTTCGAAGGCGGCATGTTGGTGCTGACGCTCTTTCATGAGCACGCAGCCGATCTCGTATTGGAGGTAGCCCCACTTGTGCAAGTCGAAGGCGATGGAGTCGGCGCGTTCCATGCCGCGCGTTCGCGGCTTGAGTGTGTCGCTTAGCACGGCCAGTCCACCAAATGCTCCATCGACGTGAAACCAGAGGTCTTCCGCTTCGCACAAGTCGGCGAGGCCGATAAAGTCATCCATAGCGCCGGTGTTAACCGTGCCCGCGTTGCCGTTCACACAGATCGGCTGGCGTCCTGCTGCCCGGTCGGCTGCAATCGCTTCGGCTAAGGCATCGAGGTCGATGCGGTGGTGCGCATCGGTGGGGACGGCTCGAAAGCCTTGGCGGCCTAGTCCGAGCAACTCGCAGCATTTAACGATCCAACTGTGGGTCGAACCATAGACGACCATCTGTGGTCGGCCAGCGAGGCCTTCGGCACGGATATCGTAGCCAGCTTTAGCGTGCCGGGCAGCGATGATGCCCGTGATGTTGGCCATGGTCCCGCCGGAGACGAAGATGCCGGAGGCGTCTGGCCCGTAGCCAAAGAGTTCGGCGAACCAGCGGAGCACCTGTTGTTCGACATGTGCAGCACTTTGGTCGTATCCAGCGAGGTGC
>CAYYHN010000674.1:0-2467 GCA_964471245.1 uncultured Rhodothermaceae bacterium
GTATCGGGCGCGACGTTGGCATCGAGACCCAAGGGCCAACAGCCAATAGCCAACGGCTGCGGTGTTTCCTAACAAGGTGGCCGTATGCTATCAACCATTGCGAGCACCGCACTACTTCAGCACGTTGTGGATCGCACCGTAGACGTTGATCGGGTAGTTCTGGAGGAAGCCCGTGGCGAGGTAGGCATCGATGAACGCTTGGTCTTGGTTGACGGCTTGGTACGACGCCGCATCGCGGTAGACGGTCATGCCGACGACGACGTTGGGATCCGAGATAGAGCGCCATTGCACTTCGCGGACGAAGTTGTTTTGAGCCGCAAGCACAGCGAGGTAAGCGTCCCGCTTCTGCTCGTAATCGGCTTGGTCAAAAGCATCGTACTGCGAGAGATTGCGCACGGCAATCTCCCAGACTTGGCCGGTGCCTTCGTTGGCGAAGTTGGAGAGGTCGACGGTTTCGTTCGGGTCGAGTGGTTGCAGGACTTGGAACGAGAGGAAGTCGAACGTAGCAAAGAAGGCGGCAGCTTCGGGGGTGCTACCCGTGGCGTCGCCGATCTGGGCGAAGATGTCGTTGTTCTGGAACGAGGTGAAGCCGACGAACACGCGACTGAGGTCGAGGCCGGAGCCGGTGAACTCGAAGAACGGTTGGATTTCTCGGTCGGCCAGCGTGCCGTTCTCGGCTTCGAGCGTGGCCACGTAGGCGTCGCGTTTAGCCTTGAAGTCGTCGAGGTCTTGTCCCGGTTTGAGCTGCCGGATCGGCATCGCGAACACGTTTTCGGTAGCCACACGTTCTTCGATGCCGGAATCGTCATCATCGTTGCTGTCGCACGCCGAGCAGCCGACGAGGACAAGCAGAAGGAGCAGAAAAAGGGAAGGTTTCATGGGGAGAAAAACAGTCTTGATGGAGGTCATTGCATGGACATCCTCAAGATCTTTCCCGTCTTTCGCCTTGAACATGCACAATCCCGACGGATTGATGCACTATTCCGCAAATTGCCGCCTAAACTGCTCAGGGCTCAGGCCCGTCCGCTTTTTGAAGAGCCGCGAAAAGTAATACGGGCTGTCGTACCCCAGCCGATCGGCGATTTCCTTGACGCTGCGTCGGCTAAAACATAATTCCCGCTTAGCTTCAGTGATGATCCGTTCAATAATGAATTGGCTCGCCGTCAAGCCTGTGAGCTGTTTCACGATGGCATTTAGGCTACGATTGGTCAGATGCAGACGCGTCGTGTAGAAGTCGATGCTGGTCTGCGTCGTATAGTGCTGCTCGACGAGCGTGATGAAGCCCTGAAACGGTTGCCGCGTGGCAATGAATGCGCCGGGCTCGGTGGCATGCTGGACAAAGCCTTCGAGCTTGTTCAGGAATGCCAGCATCAGGTTCTGCAAGATGAACGTCTGATTTTGGTTCTGGGTACCCGCAAGCTCGTGGGTGAGGAGGTCAAGATAGGTGGCTATGATGCGACGGCTTTCATCAGGAACAGGCAGGTGAAGCTTCCGTGCGGCGATGGCGTATTGCATGAAGCCGTAGAGCAACTGCTTCTGCACGTCCGAGAAGAAGCTCTCGGGGAACAGCACCACAGTCCCGGCAGCTTCGCTCGTGTCGGTCAGACGATGGGTAGAGCCTTGCGGAATGACGATGAACTCATTCTTCGCTACGGTGTAGGCCGTAAAGTCCACCTCGTGCCGACTGGTGCCGGCCGTCTGGTGCACGATGAGGTGAAACGGATGGCGGCTGTGTGCATGAGGAGTCCGTGTGCAAACCAGTCCGGTGAAGGGCTGAATATGTAAGCGAGCCAGGGGATCTGCAAGGCGAGCAAAGTCGAATACGTGCATGCCGGTGCGGCAAATGTGATCAAAACGCTACCGGGATGAGCGGAGGCAAGATACAAAATGGAGCATGCCTTGCGTGTCTTATAGCGGCGCTCGAATTGGTTGATGGTATTCGGATACCTCGTTGCTGAGCGCCGCGGCCGTTGGCTCTTGGCTGTTGGCCATTGGGTCTCAATTCCCACGTTGTGCTCAATCCAATCCATACCATCAACCATATCGATTCTTGCTATACCAAGCGACACGGCCAAAAGTGTGGTCAGTTTCGTTGTCTGGACTGCGTTGCAGCGCCTGATGGATTTGTTTTTGCCATGCCATTATTTTTCGCTCCACAACGCTGTTAGGCTATCAATCCGTTCGTTTTGGTGCTGGCGCTCGTAGTAAAGTGGATTCGCAAGGGCGTGCATTTTCTGAACGTATCCCAAGGCCTCTGCAAAGTTTTGTGCGTCTGCCAAGAGCTTTGCTTTGGTCCAATAGAGATGCCCGGCTACGTAGTCTCTCGGGTAAAACTGCTCATTCCATTCCGAACTGGCGTGCATGATTCGCTCGGCCTCGTTGATCCACGTCATCGCGAGGTCAGCCCTGTTGCCAAGGGCTTGTAAATGGGCGGCTCCTTGTACATACACGACCCACCGAAGATACA
>CAYYHN010000674.1:2477-3164 GCA_964471245.1 uncultured Rhodothermaceae bacterium
GGCTGCTGTTCGGCGCGCGTGGCGACATTGCGTTCAAAGTCGAGCAGGTAGTTGGTGGCAAACGGGATCTCGACTTCAATAAAGTCCCAGTTTAGCACCAAGACGCCGTATTGATAGCCCACATGCCGGATCGTGTACGTTAGGTGTTCTGTTGGGTATGTAGTCCTACGGGGGAGGACATCCACACGCAGTGCATCTTCCGTTTCGTCATACGAGAATGCGCCCCACTGCTCGTGTACCTTGTTGAAAATGACCGTCCACGCGTCGTGTTCTTTCGGGATCACAAACAGCGCATATGTACCGCTGTCCAACGATGTGCCGTTGATGGTAATGGCGTGACTGATCGCTACCGTCGTAGCATTGTTCGCCCCTGCCCGCCAGACTTCATCGTACGGCACCAACGCGCCCCACACATGGCGATTGTTAACGGCTGGGCTGCCATATCGAATGGTAACCTCCGTGTAGCCAATCTTCTGATAGACGGACTTGTCCGGACTGACGCGCGGGATCAGGTCCATTTGGTACTGCGCATGCGTGGTCTGTACCAGCAAAAGAAGGGCGATCAGGAAGGGCAATCTTTGCATAGTTCTCCGGTGTTGCGTAGGTCGCTAAGCAGGCTGCACAAGTGGAGCATGATCTGCTAAAGATAACGCACGTCCGGATCTACCACCCACGAATATGGTAACT
>CAYYHN010000675.1:0-3161 GCA_964471245.1 uncultured Rhodothermaceae bacterium
CTCCTTGAGGCCGAAGCCGAAGAGGAAGCTGCGCGCAAAGAAGCCGAAGCCCGCAAGACGCTGGCCGAAGCCAAAGCCGCGGAGGAAGCCACCATCGGCATGTCGGAAGTGCAAGTGTTGCGTGCCCGCGCCGAGGCCATCCGTGAGGAAGGCAACGCCGAGGCCGACGTGCTCGAACTCCGCGCCAGCGCCGAAGCCAAAGGCATCGAGGTGAAAGCGCTCGCCGAAGCCAAGGGCATCGAAGCCAAGGCGCTCGCCGAGGCCCGTGGGCTCGAAGCCAACGCCGACGCCACCGAGAAGCAAGGCAGCGCCGAAGCTACCGTCATGTCGAAGAAATTCGAGGCCGAAGCCGCTGGGATCCAACAGAAAGCCGACGCCATGAAGGCGCTCGACGGCGTTGGGAAGGAGCACGAGGAGTTCAAGCTCCGCCTCGACAAAGAGAAGGCGGTCGAACTTGCCGAGATCAACATCCAGAAGGACATTGCCTACGCGCAGGCCGAGGTGCTCAAAGGCGCACTCGCATCGGCCAACATCGACATCGTCGGTGGCGAGTCCATGTTCTTCGAGAAGATCGTCGGCGCGATCACGCAGGCCAAGACGGTCGACCGGATGGTGGGCGAAAGCGATGTGCTCTCGGACGTGAAGAACGCCCTACTCGGCAGCAACGGCGACAGCCTCGTGCACAACATCCGCGGCTTCGTGGAGCAGTTCGGGCTGAGTACCAACGACGTGAAAAACCTGACACTCTCAGCGCTGCTCGTCCAACTCATGGGCCGCACCGATGACACCGCGCTGCACCGCCAACTCGGCACGCTGCTCAGCACCGTCCGCGAACGTGGGCTCGGGGAGCTGACGCTGGATTCGTTGTAAGGCTTTGCGGGACTCGCTTTGCTCGTGGGTGGGGACTCGGCTGCGCCTTGTGGATGGGGACTTCTTGGATGGGGCTGGGCGGGACTCGCTTCGCTCGTGAGTGGGAGAATGGGAGAAAGAGGGAACGGGAGAAAGGCAGAGAGGCGGAATTGGTGCGTTGTAGCACAACTTTCCCTCTGTATCATGCTGAACACAGTGAATGATCTCGCCCGATGACTATGAGAAAAACCTCTCAGCTGTGTCATCCTGAGCGAACGAAGTGAGTCGAAGGATCTGTGTGCAGCAGAGCGCTTCCCGTGGCGATGGACGATGGCATGTTAGCCAGATCCTTCGACTGCGCCCTCCGGGCTCCGCTCAGGATGACACGTAGGAAGGACGCTGCCATCCCCTTGCTCCGTACCCCTTGCCAAGACACAATCAGCCCAACAAAAGCGAGGCGTAGCCGAGCGTACGAATCACGAATCACGAATCACGAATCACGAACGTGAGCGCAGCGAACGTCCACCCAACAGCTAACAGCCAATAGCTCAAAATGGCCGAAACCAACCAAACTGCTGAAACCAACGCCCAGCCCACCCTCGACGGCGGCACGTACGAGATCATCCGGGAGCGGTTGACGGGGCAGGGGCAGGCGCTCCGGCAGCGGATGCAGCAGCTCAACGACGAGCGGAAGGCCGTCTTTGGGGCGAGCGACCGGAAGCTGCTGGGCACCGACCGCATCACGACCGACAACAACTGTCGGGCTGCCGATCTCGTGGCCGTAGGCGACGTGTTCATCTTCGGGTACAACGTGCAGCTCGGCCTCAAGTCGGAGACGAAGCTGGCCGACGTGTTCGGCGTCTACGCATTCGACGAGGAAAAGCAGGTCTTCCATGCGCAGCCGCTGGATCTGCTGACCGACAAGCAGTTTGCCGACGACTTCGCCAACCTATACCGCTACTACCAGCAGACCCGGTTTGCGCGGTTCGTGGTGCTTGGGCCGCATCTGTATATGGTGTTTCAAGTGGGCCGTGGCGCGCGCGACATCAAGGCGTTCAAGTGGCTGATGCAGGACGACGCACTCGTCTACGTGGACAACCGCAGCGACCACGAGGTGGCGTACCCGCCGCAGCACGAGTTTGCGTGGCAACGGGCGACGCGCGACATGCACCGGCAGGGGTTGCATCCGCACATCGCGATTGACGACCGCGTGTTCGTCGAGGCCGTCGGCGGCGACCTGACGATCAAGGTAGAGGACAACACGGAGGACGGCAGCGGTATCTACGCCGAGCCGGTCGACCATCCGGACCAGACGCTAGACGACGCGGAGGTCCACTTTGCGCTCCTCGACCACACGATCCTACTCAAGATCCGGCCGTATCAGGAGCAGGCGTTTCGGTACTTTGTGTTCAACGAAAAGCTCGAAGCCGTCAGCCGTATCGACGCCATCGAGCAGGCGTGCGTGCTGCTGCCCGAAAACCACGGGCTCGTCTTTGCCAACGGCTACTACCTGCACACGGGCGAGCAGAAGACGTTCGACCTCGCCACGAATGGGATGAAGTTCGAGCGCCGCCTCGCCTCGCCCAACGGCGAAGACGTCCTGTTTGTCTTCTTCGACCCGGCGGCGGGCGACTACGTGCTGCTCTCGTACAACCTCATTGAGCAGCGCATGGCCACGCCGATCCTGTGCAACGGCTTCTCGATCTTCGACGACGGCCGCATGCTCTACTTCCGCGTGGACGACGAGCCGAAGAAGCACCACGCGCTCCAGATCTGGCAGACGCCGTACGTCGGACCCAACGTCGAATTACCCGTCGCAAAGGCATCCTACTTGCAGAAGGTCGGCAACCGCGATCTCGTGCGGTGCATGGCCGAGGTCAACGAGATCCTAACGCTGATCGCACGCGACGAGGTGTATGCCAGTCTCTACGTCGACCTTGTCAAGAAGAGCGGCGACGTGCTCGATGCCTACTACTGGATTGGCGAGGCGGCGGCGTTTGACCTCGGCAGCGTCCTTGCTGAAGTCAAAGGCACAGCCGATGGGGCCATCGAGGAGTTCGAGAAGGTCCGGCGTATCCGCAAGCAGACGCAGGCGACGCTCGATGCCGTCGCCGCCAAGACCGACGACCTGCTCGGCGAGGTCCGGCGGCGCACGTTCGACGACGTGCACCAGTACGTGGACGCCCTCGCCCAACTGCGCGTGGTCCGCGGTGAGATTATTGGACTGCGCGAGTTGCGGTACACCGACCTCGCCTTGGCCGACCGCCTCGAAGACGACGTCCGCACCGCCACCGACGACCTCTCTGCCCGCT
>CAYYHN010000676.1:0-3156 GCA_964471245.1 uncultured Rhodothermaceae bacterium
CGTGCCAATAGAGCCTGTCGAGCCTAAAATAGCCAGCGTTTGCGGGGTGTCGTGATCGTTGGGCAAGGCTGCGTGGTCTGGCAGCATGGATGGGTCGGGGTTCGTGATTTGGTAGCGACGGCCCCCTTACGCATCGTTTGCGGGCAAGGGTCCCACCACGAGAAGGAATGCAACGCAACACACCTTTGGTTGCTTTTTGCGCAATTCCGGTTCTGGATGCAATTCCACACCCCAGTTCCACGTTTCTGAAACCTCAACCCACTATCATGGATATGATTCAACTTCGAACCTGAAGTGCACACGTTCCGTGCACGAGTCCGCCAGTATTCCCAGATACCTCTATGACCAGCCGCCTGCTGCCTTTTGTAGTTCTCTTGGTCTTTGGCATTGCTGCTGTGCCTCAGCAAGCCTCCGCCCAAGCAATGGATAGCACGCTGGTCGCCCGCTTCCAGTTAGCCGACTCCTACCTCCGCGCCGGGCAGTTCGACCGTGCCATCAACATGCTGGAAGACCTCTATTCAGCCAGCCCGTCGACGCACGTGTTCTATGATAAGCTGAAACAAGCGTATGAGAATGTGAAGCGGTACGACGATGCGATTGCGCTTGTTGGCAAACGGCTGGCAATGACTAACGGCACACCACCAGCACTCTTGGCCGAGCGCGGGCGGCTCGAATACCTCAAAAACGACGAAGATGCTGCTTTCGCCTCGTGGGATGCCGCTGTTGCAGCCATGCCCAACACGGCAAACACGTACCTAATCGTCTACCGTGCGTTGCTGCAATTGCGCTTGTTTGAGCAAGGCATTGAAGTCCTAGAGAAAGGGCGCGGCGTGCTTGGGAATGAAAACTTATTTCAAACGGACCTCGGCTACCTCTACAGCCTGACGGGCGAGCACGCGAAAGCCATGACGGAATACCTACGTGTGCTTGAGCAAAACGAACGGCAGCTCAACTTTGTACGTAACCGACTCAGCCGGACGCTCGAGCGAGTGGATGCGCTGGACACGGGCATCGCCGTGGTCGAGCGCGGCGTGCGCGAATCGCCCTTGAATCGTGCCTTCCGCGAGTTGCTTGCCATTCTCTACATGGAAGCCGGGATGTACCCCGAGGCGCTCGATGCGTACCGCGCCATCGACCGCTTGGAAAAAGAGGAAGGTCGCGTGCTGTTTACCTTCTCGCAGCAAGCCGCCGATGCGGGTGCATACGATGTCGCGCTGGAAGGCTACCAAGAGATTCTGACGCGCTACCCCGACGCCCCTGCCGCCCCCGATGCCCAGCGCGGCTTAGGCGAGATGTACGAGCGCCGCGCCGAGCGCATGGATGAACGCGCCTACGATGAGCGCAACAACCGTATCGAGACGCCGAGCTACACCTCAGCCCTCGAAGCCTACCGGACGTTCCTCAACACGTACCCCAACCACCCGATGTACCCTGCCGTGCTAACGCGCATCGGGCATTTGCAGCAAGACGTTTTCCTCGACTTGGGTGCTGCCGAAGCGACCCTACGCGAAGTCGTCACCCTCTACCCGAACACCGACGCGGCCTACGAAGCCGAATACGACCTCGGGCGCATCGCACTCATGCGCAACCAGTTGGACGACGCACGCCTCATTTTCAGTCGCTTGGAAGATATTCTGCGAACCGGTGAATTGGCCGAGCGCACGCGCTACGAACAAGCCATGTTGCATTTCTACAAAGGCGAGTTCGACGCCGCTCAGACACTCGTGGAAGCCATGAAAGAAAATACCGCAGCCGACATCGCCAACGACGCCATCGAACTCAAGGTGCTGCTCGTAGAAAACCGTGGCCCGGACTCGCTCAGCACGCCATTGCACCGCTATGCCGAAGCCCGCCTGTTGCACCGCCAGCGCCGCAGTGACGCCGCGCTTACCACGCTCGACTCATTGCAGACCATTGTCGGCCCGCATCCGCTTGGCGACGACGTACGGTTCTACCGAGCGCGCATCCTCCGCGAGACGGGCGCGTTCGAGGAAGCCTTCACGATCCTTCGCGAGATGCCGTTGATCTTTCCCGCGAGCTATTTGGCGGACCGCAGCCTCTTCCAAGCAGCAGAGATCCAAGCCGAGCACCTTGGCGACACGAACCTCGCCATCGAGATCTACACGCAGATGCTCACCGACTATCCCGGCTCCCTGCTCTCCAACGATGCCCGCGCACGTATTCGCACCTTGCGCGGCGACGGTATATGATCGACAGTAGGGATGGAAGGAAGGAAGTGTGATGAACATTGAGAGGAGGTTCTACCCAGCTTGAACCGTCCATACTTCCATACTTTCCAACCTAGGTAAGTTGGATACAACTTGCGCTCGTAAAACGCCTCACCAACCTTATTTTTAGCCTCGACATGGCCCATCGTATTTGCCTCGCGTTCCTTTTTCTGCTGCTGGCTTTTCGCCCAGCCACTGCGCAGGATTTGTTGATCCCGATGGATACCCGACAAACCGACCACCTAAAAGCCTATGGAGTCGCGTTCTGGACCCTCTCGAATGGTGTGGAAGTCGATTGGCTATTGAATTATCGAGGCGGCTCGTTCCTGATCGGGGCCTTTGATGCGCTGGAAGCAGAATTACGCGTGCGTGGTGTGACCTACGAAAAAGTGAATGGTGCACAGGCTGCCAGCATCATCAGTGAGGTCGAAAGTGATGCCAACAATACCGCGGTTGTTCGCTTGGAGAAGCCGCCGCGCATTGCTGTATACGCACCAGATCAAACCCTCCCTTGGGATGATGCCGTTTTGTTAGCGTTGACGTATGCCGAGGTACCCTACGAACTGATCTATGATGATCAGATCATGACAGGCGAGTTGCAGAATTACGACTGGGTGCATTTGCACCACGAGGACTTCACTGGGCAGTTTGGGAAATTCTACTCGTATCGCTCGATGCCGTGGTACATCGAACAGCAGCGGCAAGCGGAAGCTGCCGCACGGCGACACGGTTTTCGCAAAGTGAGCGAGTTGAAGCTTGCCGTCGCCCAAACGATTCGCGCCTACGTGGCTGATGGCGGCTTCCTCTTCGCCATGTGCTCCGGCACCGACACGTTCGACATCGCCCTTGCTGCACACGCCACCGACATCGTTCCTGCCGAATACGACGGAGACCCCCTCGACCCCGACCCCCCCACCAAGCTGCATCT
>CAYYHN010000677.1:0-3150 GCA_964471245.1 uncultured Rhodothermaceae bacterium
CACTATTAATCGTCGCAGCGCGCACACGGTCAGATTGGGCAGGAGGGACAGCGGTTCCAACGGCCCGGCCAAGGCCAAGGAAGCCCGCCGATTTAGATGCTGCATGACGCGGCATCGTCCCACAAGCCCGATTTTTTCATGATCGAGTTACCCGTCATTCAGGCTGAAGCTGAGGAGCAAGCACAGCCAACCACTGAAACCAAATTCTGGCGTAGCCTGAGCCATTTGCGCGGGACGCCAGCGTTCAAGGACATCGCAAAGCGCGAGTTCATGGACGGCGCGCTTGACTCGCCAAATGGCCAGACACGGCGCTCGTTCCTGCAACTCATGGGCGCGTCGATTGCGATGGCTGGCTTAGCTGCGTGTCGCCGTCCAGTTGAGAAGATCCTGCCCTTCACGCGCAAGCCCGAAGAGACGATTCCGGGCGTGCCGATGAGCTACGCTACGTCGATGCCGTATCGGGGCGTGTTGCAAGGCTTGCTTGTGGAAAGCAGCGATGGGCGTCCAACCAAGGTTGAGGGCAATCCAGAGCATCCGGTGAGCCAAGGTTCATCCTCGGGCTTTCAGCAGGCATCCGTCCTGAACCTGTACGACCCAGATCGCTCACAGGCCGTGCTTGAAGCCGGTGAGGCTTCATCTTGGGGCGCAGTCATTTCGGCATTTGGTGGATTGCGCGCACGTGCGGCCACGTTGCGCCTTGCCGTATTGGCCCCACCAACTGCTTCGCCGACGACTGCACGCTTGCGCCAAGAGTTGGGTGTGTTATTCCCGAATCTCAATTGGGTTACGTATAGCTCGGAAGGCGACGACAATGCCGCGTTGGGGATGCAGCAAGCATTTGGGCAGGCAGTTCGCCCTGTCTATTCGTTTTCCAATGCTGATGTTATTGTAAGCTTGGATGCGGACTTTTTGGGTGCAACGAGTCGTTCGTCTACACACGATACGCGCGAGTTTGCAGCAAGTCGCCGTCGTTTGGATGAGACAGGGACGATGAGCCGCCTCTACGTGGTCGAGAGCCGCCATTCGACAACGGGCGGTATGGCCGATCACCGACAGCGTTTGCGTTCGAGCGACATCCCGGCACTCACGGCTGCGCTTGCTAATGCGCTTGGTATGAGTGGATATGCTAGTGCAGGTTCGGCCTTTGCAAATCACCCGATGGTGCAAGCGATGGCTCGTGACTTGCAAGCCGCTGGGAGCCGTAGCATCGTGCTAGCTGGGGAAGGGCAGTCGCCTGCCGTCCACGCCCTCTGCGCAGCCATCAATGGCATGCTGGGTGCCATTGGCACAACGGTGTCGCTGCTGGATCCGGGTGCAGACGCTGAGACGCAAGTCGCCAATCTCCAAGCACTGGTCGCTGATATGAACGGTGGCCGCGTGGATGCATTGCTGATGCTCGGTGTCAATCCTGTCTACGATGCACCTAGCGATCTCAACTTTGCTGGAGCCCTCGCGAATGTCGCTACATCGATCCACTTAGGAAGCCACGTCGACGAAACCGCGACAGCTTCAGGCTGGCACTTGCCGCAGTCGCATTACCTCGAAGCATGGGGTGATGGCCGCGCTTACGATGGCACGCTCGCTGTCATCCAGCCGCTGATCGCCCCCCTCTACGATACCCGCTCGGATGTCGAAGTCTTAGGCATCCTCACCGGAGGTATCGACCAAGCGGGTTACGACCTCGTCCGTACGACTTGGGGCAGCGCCATTGCTGGCGACTTCGAGGCAGGCTGGCGCAAGGTTGTCCATGATGGTTTCATGGAAGGGTCGGGTTATGTCGCCTTGACGGGACTCACAGCGACCGCTCCGGCAAATTACAGCGCACCGTCTGTCAGCGAAGGCGCGTTCGAGCTTGTCTTTGACCTCGACCCCAAAGTCCTCGATGGCACATTTGCCAACAACACTTGGATGCAGGAGCTACCAGATCCCGGTACCAAGCTTGTATGGGACAATGTCGCGTTGATGAGCCCGGCGACCGCCGAAGGTCTTGGGCTGAACATTGAACTCGATCGAGGGAAATATTACGTTGATCGCGTGCGCATCACGGCGAATGGGCAGGCCGTAGAACTGCCCGCTTGGATCATGCCTGGTATGGCAGATGGAACCATTGCCCTTAATTTGGGCTATGGCCGCACCATCGAATCGAACCGTCCTGAGCGTAAGACACCGTTCTTTGATACCGACGAATACACGGATGTCTATGGCAAAGGTGCTGTGGCTTCTGGTGTTGGACAGAATGTTGCCCCGCTACGGACATCTGCCAGCATGAACGTCGTACTTGGCGCACAGGTCGAGCGCATCGCTGATACCTACATGTTGGCTTCGACACAGGACCACGGGGTAATTGATGCAGACTTGATTGGCAGCGAAGCCGATCGTCGAGGCCTTTACCGCACGGCAACGCTTAGTGAATACCAAGCCGAGCCGTTGTTCGTGGACAACTACGAGATGAAAGAGATCCGGGAGCCGTGGGATGAGTACCCACCGCTTTGGGATGAACGCCACCCGACGAAATCGGATGCCTATAAAGACAATCCGTATTTCAAGAATCAGTGGGCGATGGTCATCGACCTGAACACGTGTACGGGTTGTAACGCGTGTATCGTAGCCTGCCAGTCGGAAAACAATATCCAAGTCGTCGGGAAAGATGAAGTGGCGCGCGGCCGCGAACTGCACTGGTTGCGTCTCGATCGCTACTTCATCACACCTGAGAATGGTGATACGAGCGCACCGCGCATGGCTATGCAGCCCGTGCCGTGTATGCACTGCGAGAATGCGCCGTGCGAATCGGTTTGCCCGGTAGCTGCCACGGTCCACTCCCCCGATGGCACGAACCAGATGATCTACAACCGCTGCATCGGGACGCGCTACTGCGCCAATAACTGCCCGTACAAAGTGCGTCGGTTCAACTTCTTCAACTGGTCGAAGACGCTGCCGGTGCAGGTGCAGATGGCAAACAACCCGAATGTTTCGGTGCGTTTCCGCGGCGTTATGGAGAAGTGCTCCTACTGCATTCAGCGCGTGCGCGAGGTGAACAAGCGCACGAGCATTGAAGGCAACCGCCCGATTCGCGATGGCGAAGTCAAGACGGCATGTCAGCAAGCATGCCCTGCGGGTGCCATTGTCTTTGGTGACATGGCTGACCCAACG
>CAYYHN010000678.1:0-3149 GCA_964471245.1 uncultured Rhodothermaceae bacterium
AGGCAGGTGTCGAACATGTGGTGGCGTCGAGTGGGACGGCTTTGACAGAGGAGCAGGTAAAGATGCTGGGGCGCTATGCCAAACGCATCCTCTTACTCTATGATGCCGACAGTGCTGGTGCCAACGCGGCCATTCGCGGCATCGACTTGGTGCTTGCGCAGAAGATGGCCGTCTATGCTGTCTCGCTACCACAAGGCGAAGACCCCGACTCGTACGTGCGCGAGCACGGTGCTGAAGCTTTTGAGGCGTATTTGCAAAAGCATCGGCAGGATTGGCTGGCCTTCAAGTATGATTTATCGCGTCGGCGGGGTGAGTTGGCTACGCCGGAAGGCACAGCAACAGCCCAGCGCGAAATCCTCGCCTCTGTGGCCCGTATTCCGGATCCCTTGCAGCAGGAGTCGTACCTGCGCCGCGCCAGCGCCGTACTCGACATCCCCGATATGCAACTCCGCCCCGTAATCGCCGAACTCCTCCGCGACCAACGGCAGCAAGCCAGCCGGACAGCACGCCGCGAAGCAAGGCAAGCCGACCAACGAAAATCGGCTGGACCAGCACCGACCAACGATGCCGTCTATTATGCAGAAGAGGACGATGAAGGCCGCTACGACGGGTATGTGCCGGAGGTGTTGACGAAGCCAACGCCAGAGCCGTTGCCCGAAGAGAAGATTCTGATTCGTCTCATGCTTGAGTATGGCAACAACATGGTTGAATTCATCCTAGGGCATATGGCCGAGGATGAGTTTACCGAAGGGCCTGCGCGAGAACTGATCCGTGCGATTATCGTCCAGTATCAGAACGGCGATGTGAATCAGCACCGTTTCGTGGATGGCAGCCAGCCCGCAGGTATTCAACGCTTGGCCGCCGAAGTGCTGATGGATGTGCATGAGCCGTCGCAGAATTGGGCGCGCCAAAGCATTCAGGTCCCGCGCCTCAATCAGAACCCTGAGCGCGCCGCCGAAAGCGCGATGACCTTGCTCAAGCTTGATCGCGTGGATGAAGCGATTGAAGCCCAAAAGCAGGCCATCTTCCACGCGCTGAAACATGGCCAAGACGTGCGCAACTTGCAGGAATCCCTGATGCAATTGCATGCGCTTCGGAAGTACATTGAGCAGCGAAACTACTTGCATCCTGCTTCGTGAAGCAGCATCTTCCATTTTCTTCTTTGCCTTGGCTTCATAATACTGAACTCAGTCTTCTATGCCTAAAAAAGATCAGCCTGCGAAAAGTGGGACGAATGAAACACTATTCGTAAAGCGGAAACCGATTGTGCTTCCGGCCACGACACAGCCCCAAAAAACGCACAAACGCTTAGGGCGAGGCAATCCAGCATTATTTTTCAATCGAGAGTTGAGTTGGCTGGATTTCAACTGGCGGGTTTTGCATTTGGCGCAAGATGACCGGGTTCCTTTGCAGGAACGCCTTCGCTTTCTCGCGATCACGGCCAATAACTTGGACGAGTTTTTTCAGAAGCGCATCGGTGGACTCAAGCGCCAGGTGGCTGTGGGCGTACTGCGCCTTTCGCCGGATGGCCGGACGCCTCGCCAGCAACTGGCCTCGACGCGTGGAGCTGCTGCCCGTATGCACCACGCACTCGATACCGTCTGGGAAGCGCTGCGGCCTCCGCTCGAAAAGCACTCTGGCATTTTCGTCAAGGACTATAGCGACCTGAGCAAGGCTGAGAAGGCGCGGTTGCATGACTACTTCATGGATCACATCTACCCGATCCTAACTCCTTTGGCCGTAGATCCAGGGCATCCATTCCCATTCATCTCCAATCACAGTCTGTCCTTGGCGGTATTGCTGCGTCATCCTTTGCGCGGCACACAGCACTTTGCGCGCCTCAAAGTACCTGTAAGCAGAGGTCGTTGGATTCCTCTCGACGCACCTGGGCACGTCGTTCCTATGGAGCAGGTCATTGCACACAACATAAATGAGTTGTTCCGGGGGATGAAGGTTGAGAGTGTCAGTGCTTTTCGCATTACACGGAACGCCGATATCGCACGGGACGAAGAGGAGGCGGATGACTTGATCGAGATGATCGAAGATGAACTGCGGGAGCGCCGTTTTGCGCGTGTGGTGCGCATCGAGGTCGAGAAGGCTATGCCGGGCGAAGTGCGCGAACTCCTCCAGCGCGAATTGGACCTCGACGACGAGGACATCTACGAAAGCGAAGGCTACCTCGATTACACCGGCATGTTCAGCTTGGTCGGCGTCAACCCGATGGCTGAGCACCAATACAAGCCGTGGGACCCGATCACGCCGACGCGGCTCCTACACGAAGGCGAGACCAAAGACCGCGACAACATTTTTTCAGTGCTGAAGCAGGAAAGCATCTTCGTGCATCATCCGTACGAGTCCTTCCGGGCCAGCGTCCAGCGTTTCATTGAAGAGGCAGCGGACGACCCCAAAGTCGTCGCCATCAAGCAGACCTTGTACCGCACCTCAGCGGGGTCACCGATTATCAAGTCGCTCATTCGGGCTGCGGAGCGCGGGAAGCAAGTCGCTGTCCTCGTGGAGGTGAAGGCACGATTCGATGAACAGAACAATCTTGCGTGGGGGCAATTGCTCGAAGAGTCGGGGGTGCATGTTACGTACGGCATTGTCGGGTTGAAAACGCATACGAAGACGACGTTGGTCATTCGCGAAGAAGCCAATGGGTTTCGGGCGTACTGCCATTTGGGAACAGGCAACTACAACCCCAAAACAGCGCGCATGTACACCGACCTCGGCTTGCTCACAGCCGACCCGCAGATTGGACGCGACTTCATTAACCTGTTTCATTACCTAACAGGCTACTCGCCGAAGCAGGAGTACAAACGCCTCATTGTAGCGCCGTATGAGATGCGTAAACGCTTCACGCAGGAGATCCGTGATGAAGTCGAGCGCCACAAAAAAGACGGCAACGGCCATATCATGGCGAAGATGAATGCGCTAGATGACATTCAGATGATCCAAGAACTCTACCGTGCGTCCGAGGCAGGTGTAAAGGTCGATCTAATCGTACGTGGGCACTGTCGCCTACGGCCGGGCTTGCCGCGCTTCAGCGAGAATATCCGCGTCATCAGTATCCTCGGTCGGTTTTTGGAGCATACACGCGTCTACTACTTCGGGAACAACGGCGACCCTCGCCTCTTCATCGGAAGCGCCGA
>CAYYHN010000679.1:0-3144 GCA_964471245.1 uncultured Rhodothermaceae bacterium
AAACGTGACTCGGCTCCTTGATTTGCCGACTCAATATCGTATGGATAATCGGCCTATCCTGAATTCATCGAACAACGCCGCCTGCCTCGCCATGTGGGACCACAGGGTGCAATGCCCCATCGCGATCCTCCGCAAACAAGATCATGCCTTCGCTCTGCATGCCAATCATTTTGCGCGGGGCAAGGTTCGCAACGACGACCACTTTAGTTCCGACGAGATCTTCCGCTGCCATATGCTGGGCAACACCCGATAGGATCTGGCGCTGCTCAAAACCCAGATCAACTTGCAAGGCCAAGAGCTTCTTGGATTTCTTCACCTTCTCTGCCGCCGTGACCGTTCCCACACGTAGATCAAGCTTGGTGAAATCATCGAATACAATCGTATCGCTTAACTCGAGGTAGGGATCTTCTTCCACCTCTGCTTCGGGTGTATCTGTGGCAAGCAGTTTATCGATTTGTGCTTGGATGACCTCATCAGGGATTTTACTGAAGAGGATTTCGGGCTTTTCAACGCCTGTTCCAGCTTGCAAGATAGGTTGCCCGGCATCATCCCAAGCCAATGCGCCGTCTGCTTGCTCACCGGGGAGGCTGCTACGAACGTTGGCAAGGTTTAGTAATTGGCGAAGCTTTGCTGCCGTGAAAGGCAACACGGGTTCAAGCAGGATCGCCAAGGACGCGCAGAGTTGAAGCGACACATGAATGGTGTTGCCACAAGCCTGTGGGTTCGTTTTCCGCGTCTTCCAAGGCTCGGTGTCGTTGAAATACTTATTGCCAAGCCGCGCCAATCGCATCGTCTCGAACACGGCCTCCCGGTTGCGGTAGCTCTCATACGCTTTCCCGATTCGTGTCGGATAGGCCTTCAAAGCCTCCAAAACCGCCACGTCGTCTTCACTCGGATCTACGAGCGGTGGCACATGTCCATCGAAGAAGCGGTTGGCAAATGTGAGGCTGCGATTCACAAAGTTGCCCAGAATGTCAGCCAATTCAGAGTTGACACGGGCTTGGAAGTCATTCCAGCTAAAGTCCGCATCTTTGGTTTCAGGCAAAGTGGCCGCCAACGCGTAGCGCAACAGATCGGGTTGAAAGGCTTCCAAGTACTCATGGAGCCAAATCGCCCATCCGCGACTCGTCGACAACTTGCGACCCTGGATGTTGAGAAACTCGTTGGCGGGGACGTTCTCTGGCAGCACATAATCGCCATGCGCCATCAACATGGCGGGAAACATCAGGCAATGAAAGACGATGTTGTCTTTCCCGATGAAGTGAACGAGTTGCGTTTCCTGATCTTGCCAGTACGGCTTCCATGCGTTCGCATCACCTTGCTGTTCGGCCCATTCGCGCGTAGCAGAAATGTACCCAATGGGCGCATCGAACCAAACGTAGATCACTTTACCAGCCGCATCGACGCCAGCAGCTTCTGCGACATCCGTTGGAACAGGCACGCCCCACGGCACATCGCGTGTGATGGCCCGGTCCTTCAGGCCATCCTTGAACCAGCTACGGACTTGCCCCAGCACATTCGCTTTCCACTCCGGATGCGTTGCGATCCACGTTTCGAGTTGCTCTTGAAACACACCCAGCGGCAAATACCAATGGGTCGTTTCGCGTAATTCGGGCGTGGCGTCGGACAGCGCACTTCGCGGCTCGATGAGTTCCATTGGGCTGAGTGAAGAACCGCAGTTCTCACACTGATCACCGTAGGCTTCGTGATAACCACACACCGGACACGTCCCCACTACGAACCGATCGGCGAGAAAGAGACCTGCTTCCGGATCGTACAACTGCTCGCTGGTTTTCAGGCTGAAGGTCTCCTTCGCAGCCAGCGTCCGAAAGAAGTCTTGGCTCGTCTCCTGATGCCGCTTCGTGGTGGTTCGTCCATAATAATCGAACGACATGCCAAATCCTTGGAACGCCTCGGCGATCATGGGATGATAGCGATCAACGATTTCTTGAGGGTGGATGCCCTGCTTCTGTGCACGAATCATTATAGCTACGCCCATTTCATCGGAGCCACAGACGAAAACCACATCGCGCCCTTTCATGCGCTGGTAGCGGCAATACAGGTCGGCAGGCAGGTAGGCTCCAGCCAAGTGGCCGAGGTGAACAGGGCCGTTTGCATAGGGCAGCGCGGCCGTAACGAGGATTCGCTTGAATGCTTTATCAGGCATGCACGTGCTGATTTATCGTTAGTCTTGGGATCGATGGTACAAACTACCCATTTCAAGCCGGAAAGCTTCGCTACATCGCCACCATTGCTGACTTTCATAGGAATCTAACTCGGCCTCCTGCACGCGTTGATGCACCGATAGGCCAGCATACGCTACCTTAGGTTCTTTTGGCTGCTTCATAAAGTAGCTAAACCGTTTAACCAGATAGCCCGATTTGTCAGGTTATCATGCTACGGTATGGTGATGCAACAATCCGAACGGACGGCGCAGCGTACACGCACCACGCGCGAAACGGACATCCAACTCTCGATCAACCTCGACGGATCGGGGCAGTCAACCATTAACACTGGGGTTGGATTCCTCGACCATATGCTGACCTTATTCTGCAAACACGGGCAATTCAACTTAGATGTCCACTGCAACGGCGATTTGCATATTGACGATCATCATACGGTCGAAGATATTGGGATTGTGCTTGGGCAAGCGGTTGCTGAAGCCCTTGGCGACAAAGCACATATCAACCGCTACGGTCATGCGTATGTGCCAATGGATGAGGTGCTTGCACGAGCTGTTGTCGATCTTTCGGGACGCTTTTATTTCCATTTCAACTGCACGTTTACGCGTCCGATGGTCGGGCAGTTGGCGACCGAGATGGTGCCACATTTCTGGTACTCGTTCGCCGAACACGCCCGTTGCAATTTGCATCTCGATGTATTGCATGGTGCAAATTCGCATCACCAAATTGAGGGTTTGTTTAAGGCTGCTGCCCGCGCCCTTCGCCTTGCTGTTCGGCGTGATGCAGAAAACGCGGTTATGCCATCCACGAAAGGCTCTCTCTAGGTTGAACACAGGAGCACTATGCTAACGAATGAAACGGTTGCCATCATTGGTGCAGGCAACATTGGCCGGGCGCTGATTGGTGGCTTGCTGAAAGGTCCAGAGTTTGAGTCACACCAGATCGTTGCGAGCCGTCGTAA
>CAYYHN010000680.1:0-3143 GCA_964471245.1 uncultured Rhodothermaceae bacterium
AGTGGGCCTACGCCTCGTCGTACCAAACCACCGCGTACGCGTGGACCCCGTCGCGCCCCAACCCCACGACCGGCCAGATGGCGATCGCCCCCGCCCCCGACGGCACGCTCGTCTTCGTCAACGACGCGAACTCCTTCGGCCAGGCCTCGATGAACGAGGTCCAGTTCACCAGCTCCAAGGCCCTCTTCTTCGAGGAGTTCGACTACACCGCCGGACAGGGCGCCAACGCCCTCTACTACGCCCAGCCCGGCGCCCGGGTGAACGTCCAGTTCTTCGACTCGTCGGTCCGCCGCATCACCACCGGCACCCCGACTCAGCAGAACATCAACGGCCAGATCCGCTTCGCCGGGAACCAGGGCAACCCGGGCTGGAACGCCAACAACATCATCGCCAACTACGAGCGTGGTGGTCTGTTTGCTACCTATGTGTCCAACCGGCTGACGCCCGAGGTCATCGGCGGCATGGTGTCGAGTGGCGTCGTGAACGCGCCGGGCTTTGAGACGGCCGTCAACAACGCAGGCGGCTCGCTGCCGCAACTCATCGCCGACTTCCATGTGGCGAACTACCTCAACGATGTCAGCATCGCTGATGGACAGTACGGCTACCCACGCGAGCCGCGCCAGTTCTTCCGCGCCATCCCGACCCTCACGTTCGAAGGCAGCACGAGTTCGAGCACGCCAGCGACAAGCCGGTCCGTGGAAGGCGGCGGCGTCCAGTATGTACGCTGGAACGACGTGGCCGACATCTCGATCAGCCTCGATGTCAGCGCAGCGGCAGCACTCCGCGACATCGTCCGGGCACGGCTCTCGCCTCAAGTCATCCTTGAGAACGAAGATGGCTCTATCGAAGTGCGTCCCTACCCATTGACAGGCGAGGCGGTCACTTACAACGGCACCTTCCAGTCGGTAACGCTGGCTGTGGTGCAGACGGCTGCTACGCAGCAGGCGACGACGTTTGTTTTTAGTGCAAGCTGGGGTGCCGCCAACCCGTCCGTCGTCTTCGAATCCGTGCAGTACGACAACGGCGAGTTGCGAGATGGCTTAGTGAGTGGCGTACCCGCTGAAGCACAGTTTGCGAACTTCTACAGTGTGCCTGACGGCGCTACCGTATCGAGCGTCCGGATTGCGGCCTTCTATCAAGGTGATATAAACGCAAATATCACTGGGCCGCGTGACCTGACGCTGAAGATATGGGACAATGAGGTGCTCACCGGGTCTGATGGCTCCGAACGGAACATCCCAAACAACGAGCTCTTTTCGCTAGAAGTAGAAGACCCAACACCGCCCACGATTAGCTTTCAGTTCCTCGAAATAGACTTGGAACCCTATGTAAGCCAGATTGGTGCCTTGCCTGAGACGATCCATATTGGATTTGCCAATGCCGGGACTGATGATAACATCCTCTACCTTGGTCCCGCCAATTTCGTGCAGCCCCAGCCTGAGGTTTCATCCCTCTATTTGAATGCTTTTGGAACAGCGCCCGGCATGGGTGACTGGGCCTCCTTCACGGATATTTTCGTCAACTCGAACGAAGGGCAAGACTATTTCCTCCGTGACGCCGTCCTACCAATCCGCCCGACGTTCCGCATCGATACAGGCGTCGGTACGTCGAATGAAGACGGTGCCGAACTGCCGGAGACCATCTTGCTGGCGCAGAACTACCCGAACCCGTTCAACCCCAGCACCACCATCGCTTTCCAACTGCCGCAGACGATGAATGCCCGCCTCGCGGTGTACGACGTACTCGGCCGGGAAATCGCCGTGCTGGCCGATGGCATGCAGCCCTCGGGCACGCACGAAGTCACGTTCGATGCCACCAACTTCGCCAACGGGCTGTACCTCTACCGCCTTGAAGCCGCCGGGCAAATACAGACGCGCTCGATGTTGTTGCTGAAGTAGTTCGTTCCAGTTACGTATCTTGACGAGTATCGACGGCTGGTGTTCGGGCAGCGCTCCGTGCACCAGCCGTATGGTTTGGGCTAACCCAAGTGCAATGCAACTTGGCAGAAGATCTCCAAGCCTCTAGTACTTCATCAAGATTGAATCATCGGGTTCTGTGTGTCCCTTTTCGCGCCCACCTGCGTTCCTTGATCTCGCCATACCTACGGGTATGCCTGCGCTCAAGCGCCTTAGTGGGCACAAAAATGACCAACACATCGACTCGAATCACCAACCTTAATGAAGCACTAGGCTCACACACGAGCGAAGGGTGTACACAACTTGAGTGATTCATGATGCGCTTGTTTTCCTACCTCGCGTTGTTTTTGCTGCTTGCACCGCTCACGGTCGTGGGCCAAGCGCATTACTGTGGCCTCGTGCATGGTCCGGAGGAGCATGCGGCGCTTGTTGCTTTTCACAAAGCCCGCGCCGCGGGTACGTTGCCACGGCCAGCACAGGACAAGCGTCCGCCCGACATTGGCGATCAGCAAGAGTTTCGGGTGTTGGAAAACAATGCATGGCAACCGCGGCTGTTCACGCTGCAAGATAAGACCAGCCTGTACTACCTCTGGGTGGCCAACGTCGATGCCGCCAGCGTGTCGGATAGCGAGATTGCGGGGTTGCGCACGGCCATGTTCGAGCAGACGCCTAGCGCCTCCATCGATCCCAATACGGGTATCATGGCGAACAACCACAACGTGCTGGGCGTGCCGCCCAACTACGACGGCGACGGCTTCGTCGATATCTTACTGTACGACATCGGCTCGCCGGGGACGCTGGGCTACGTGACGGGCCAACACCTCAACCCCACCGACAACGACAACAACGGCATTCCCGATGCTGCCGAGAACGGCCAAGGCAACCAAGCCGATGTGCTCTACCTCGACGCCGTGCAAGGCACCCGCGACCTCACGACGCTGGCCGCGATTGCGGCGCATGAGTACACGCACCTAATCCACTTCAACTACGGGTTCGACAACCAGACGTTCATCTCGGAAGGCATCGCTGAGTATGCCATGGTGATGAACGGCTACTTCTGGCGGCCCATCAGGTACCTGAGCGAGCCTGCCGAGTACGTCATCCCACTGTTTACATGGCGCGATGGGGGCGGTCCGGGGGCGATCGATTATGAGCGCAGTGGCCTCTTTACCACCTACCTTGCCGAACAGATCGGGGCCTTCGAAGCAGGCAAGATCATTCGTAACC
>CAYYHN010000681.1:0-3134 GCA_964471245.1 uncultured Rhodothermaceae bacterium
CACTGGCTACGCTGGGCACCACGGGCCGTCAGCACCGAGAAGGGCTGGTAGGTGCCCATCACCATCGGGTCGGGCAGGGCCGAGACCTGGGCCTGTTTCGTCTCCAGCGCCTCGGCTTCGAGAAAGGCCGCTCGGAGCGTAGGGTTGTTCGCTTGGACCGCTGCGAGCAGTTCGTCTAGCCGCAAGACGGGGAGATCTGTCGCACGGGACCCGATAGGGGCCGTAGCGATAGGGGCGGTTGCCTCGAAAAGTTGGGCCTGGGCTTCCGCGGTGCCCAGAGGCACAAGCAACAGAAGGGTAAGTAGCACGGCGCGCAGTGCGCCGACGCGTTGAGATAAAGCCATGATGTTCTGACCAGATACGTCGTTTTCGGAAAGAGAGGCTGTTCGGTGCGCACCATAAGCAGCGGTGGCACCAGCATCCGAAGCGGGTCAGATCAGGAACGTGGAGAGAAGGGCCTGGCGAAGGGGGGTTGCCGTAAAGGAAGAAGCGGATGGCTTCGTTTCCAACAGGGCGGATCGCGTCACCGAAGGAGTTGGCATGCCGTCCGGCAGCACGGCGGTCGTGGCCGAAGCGAGGAGGCGTGGGGCGGTACCCGAGAGGATGGTAGCAGAGGAGTGCGGCGCAGCCTCTACATGGCAGCACAGATACAAGCGCTCAGACAGGCTGGCGCAGCAAGGCGCACTGGCGCTGCCCTTTTGTGCGTTGAGCGTAAGACCAGCTTCCTCATGCCCGTGGCAGGGTAGGCTTGCCTCCTGCGTTATCCCCGGCACCATCACACAGACCGCATGTACCGTCGGAGCGGCTACTCCAATGAGCAGCGCCAGGCCGACAAGAAGCGGTAGAACACGGTATGTACGAAACAGAGACATAATGCTGGGTGGGTTAGAGAGGACCTACGCTTCTTGCGTGTGGATTCCCTGGTGTAATCGGACGCAAACTACAGGGTTATACCTTAAAAGCTCCTTAATCCATCCTTAAAATTCTTTCAGGTTTAGCTCCGGCATCATGGAGTTGTGGCGGAGTGATGGCCCCCGCCTTGCGCCTCATCTCGCCCACGATCCTTATTACTGGCAGCAGGAGGGGCGTCCATCCGATGGTGCTTCGGCAGCAACCTCCGCATGATTCCGGATGCGCACGATGCGCTCGACCGGCATCACCGCTACCAACCCGTCGCCCTCGGCATGGGTCTGCGCCGCTTCTACGATGGCATCGACGAGGCCATCGACCTGGTCCTCCGGCACGAAAATTTCAAACCGCGCTCGCTCGACATGATGGTCGGGATTGAAATAGTTGGCATATTCGCCCATGCCTTTGACCCGGCAAAAGCTGAAGCCACTGATGCCCTGTTTCAGGAGCGCTTCCTCGACCGCCTCGCGGCGGTGGCGGCGGACATAGGCGTGGATCTTGTGGTAACGCATGACAGACCTCGCGTTCGATGAAATGACCTCTGGCTCATGGAATCTGGCTTTCCTCCAGGTTCCACAGGTAAGGTGCCGCCGTTATCCTTAAACCAACCTGAAAGCGTTCTTAAAAAGCTTTAAGGTGGCACCTCGATATCAGTGTGGTAGCCAGGCGGCTTGCTTACATCCATCTTTCTGAACATGGTCGTAGTGCCGGCGCTCTTTCTGCGCTTCGGAGGACGACAGGATCTCCAACCAGAAGAGAAGGAGCACATGCAGGCCCGGGATCTGCACGCGCGACCCACCTATTGATGAACCAACGGGCAAGAGCAATAACCCACTAGGTGCTCAAGGTGCTGATCTCGTCGGTGCTCATCTCCAAAGCCTTCAAACGCAACTCACTCTTCGATGCCATCCGGCCCCTATTCCGGCCGTGCCAGTGCTCTCAGCTAAAGCCTTGAAAGCGACCGGAATCTCTAGTATGACAGAAGCTCAAACACCTGCGTGCTCCTCAAACGGCTCGCTCCGACATCATCTTCCAAGGGAGGAGGTCCTTGAGGAATCAGTGCGGCTTTTGGAAGGGTTTGCCGATCCAACCCGGTTTCGCATTCTTTGTCTGCTGCGCAGGGACGAGGTATGCGTCCACGACATCTTTGAAGTGCTCGGCGTTAAACAATCCGCCGTCAGTCATCAACTTCAGGCACTCCGCGAGGCGCGTCTGGTAACGGATCGTAAGGTGGGACGTCATGTGTACTACCGGCTCACCGATGGGCACGTCTTCGAAATGCCGGAAAACGCGCTCTCACACTGCGAAGAGATCTGCTGACCAAACGTGATGCCTTGTTGAAGATTGCCTGTGATGAAACCTCGGAAGGCAAACAACATATAAACATGTATTATTAATGTATAGTTGCTTGATAGGCAACATCTGTACTCCTGTTAAGAGACGGCCATAGGGCAGAGCATGCACGCTAGCCTCGATGTCATAAAGAAAAAAACGACACCGCTGGTTTGGCTGATTGCCGCGCTGCTAGTCCTGCTTCCGCCGGGCCAACATGCGGTAGGGGCTGTGCTTTGCATCGGGCAAGACGGACACGTTGCCGCGGAAGGCGTGGCAGGCACCACCTGTGCCTCATCGCACGAACTAAGTACCGATCCGTCTATTGTCCACGAAGATCAACCTACTCATTGTGGCCCCTGCATTGACATCCTCCTTCCGACAGGCGGTGATGCAGATTGCGCCTCTTTCAAGACAGAAAGCGGCCCGACCGCACAGGTTCATCTGCCCATCTTCGCGGTTTTACCGTCTCTTACCCTCTCTGATGACGACCAGCGCGCGCAGCCTTCCCTTCTCGAAGCGCCTGCCACTGTGTCGCCCACGCTCACTTCTCTTCGCAGCACCGTCTTGCTGCTCTGATCCGCTCCAGGATCGCCGAACAGACGGCCCCGACTTGTCGGGGAACAGTACGTCGCGTTCGGCCAGGCCATCGAAGATGTATCTCCCCTGAGCGAGGTACGTCCGTGGCTCATGTTCATCTGAGCGCGCTCGCTCTGCTGCGAGCATTGCCCAGCCAGAGAACCATGATCTTGGAGCGATACTATGAAGTCCTATATGCTGGCACCACTGTGCGTGGTGCTCCTTCTGGCCCTCATGGGATGCACAGCATCCCGTGATACCGCCTGGCCGGAACAACGCCCCCTCGGTAACAACGTACCGACCTACCAGCCGCC
>CAYYHN010000682.1:0-1048 GCA_964471245.1 uncultured Rhodothermaceae bacterium
GTTTCTATGCAGATCATCAGTGCTCACAAAAGTTGCTCGCATTATCCGACCAGTACCTCGGCAGCATGGTGCGGAATGACCTCGCGGGCTAAAGCCACAAAACGGTCGCGCGTCGGGTTGGACGTGTGTGTCCAAGCCAAGCGGCGTTCTAGCGGCTCGGGGCTTGGGCGGACGGGTTTGAAGACGAGGCCGCAAGCGCCAAGACCATCGCGGATGGTGGTTGTAGCAAACGCCCAACCGAGCCCGGCGCGTACCAAGCCCACAATGATTGGCAGCCGCTCGGCGTGTTGGCTCACGACAGGCGTAAAACCGCGCTCCTCGCACAGGTGTAGCAACCCATCGTGAAGCTTAGGCTCAAAGGTGCGGTCAAAGAGCACCATGGGCTCCTCGGCGAGTTCGACGAGATCGAACGCAGGCAGCGTAGCAAGTGGATGGTCGGGGGGCAGGGCTACAATCAACTCGTCTAGTTCAATAACCACATGTTGCAAGGCGTCACATCGGCCGCTGGCTTCATGTACGCCGAGATCAATGCTTCCCTGCCGTAGGGCGTCTAGTTGGGGGCGGGTTTGCATCTCGCGCAACACCACATTCACATCGGGGTAGGTTCCCCGGTAGGCACGGACGATGTCGGCAAGGACGCCGTAGATAGCTGGTCCGGTGAAGCCAATGACGAGCGTACCTTGCTCGCCCCGCGCTACGCGTTGTGCTGTCTGTTGTGCTTGCTCGGCTTGCTGAAGTGTCTTGTGTGCCTCGCGTAGAAAAGCATCGCCTGCAGCGGTGAGTTGCACGCTGCGTCCGCTACGGTCGAATAGCGCAATGCCCAAGTGTTCTTCTAAGTGTTGCATTTGCCGCGACAGCGCAGGCTGCGAGATGTACAACTGCTCAGCAGCTCGGCGGAAGTGGAGTGTGTCGGCAAGAACAACAAACGAGTGGAGTTGGCGCAGTTCGAATAAAGACATGATGGGGATGGTAGGTTCGCATGTATGATTGATAACAAAAAGTTATCAAAGGTGGTTCCACCTTGCATGAAAAGAATCGGACTGTGTGC
>CAYYHN010000682.1:1064-3128 GCA_964471245.1 uncultured Rhodothermaceae bacterium
ATAAAAGGTGTCGCAACAACTAAGCCATCATGCTAAACCCAATCATACAGCATCTCATGAGCAACAACCTTGCAGTTCTCGTAACCGGTAGCAGCAGCGGCTTTGGCCGCCTCATCGTGGACACCTTGGCCCGTGAAGGCCACACGATCTTTGCTACCATGCGCGGTGTCGAAGGCAAGAACGCGGACAAAGCGCAAGCCATCCGCGACTTCGCCGCTACTGAAAATCTTGCCATCCATGTTCTCGAACTGGATGTTACCGATGATGCTTCGGTGAACGCCGCCGTTGAAGCGGCTGCTGCTGAAGCGGGCACCATCGATGTCGTCGTCAACAACGCTGGACTTGGCAACTTTGGTGTTTCCGAAGCCTTCGATATCGCACAGAGCCAGAAGCTGTTCGATGTTAACGTCTTTGGCGTACAGCGCGTGACGCAAGCTGCCTTGCCGTACATGCGCAAGCAAGGCAGCGGTGTCATCTTCAACGTGTCGAGCGGTCTGGGCCGGTTCGTCTTCCCGTTCATGGGCGTCTACAACGCCACGAAGTGGGCGCTCGAAGCCATCTCCGAGACGCTTCGCTACGAAGTCGGTCCGCTTGGCGTCGACGTGGTCGTCATCGAGCCGGGTGCGTTTGGCACCAGCTTCGGGGCCAACATGATTCAAGGTGTGAACGGTGCCGTCCACGGTGAATACGGTGTCGTTGCTGAAGTCTTCCAGCAATTTGCCGCTGGTTTCGAGCAAATGATTGGCAATACGCCTGATCCGCAAATCGTAGCGGATGCTGTGCTCGAGATCTTGAACCAGCCCCAAGGAGCACGTGAGTTCCGTCGTCTCGTTGGCCCGGACATGCAGGGCCTGCAGCCGATCAACGAACTGTCGGAGCAGATTCAGCAAGCCATCCTCGGCAACATGGGCTTGGGCACGTTATTGCCAAAATCTGTTGCTGCCGAAGAAGCCTAGGCCAGCCACCGCTAGCTTAAACTCAACCCCGGATGTACACCTGATGCGTCCGGGGTTTTTTGCAGTCTGTTGGCACGTTCTCAGCCTTGCTCGAAGGCGGCCAACACGTCGCGGTAACGTTGCTTCTCCGCTTCGGAGAGGAAGCTGGCTTCGAGGGCATTTTTGTTCATCTGCCAGAGTGTGTCCCACGCGAAGCCTTGGTCGTAGAGCATCAGGTACTCGTCGCTGAGTGAGGTGGAAAACATTGCGGGGTCGTCCGAATTGATGGAACAGTTGAGACCTGCAGTGACCATTTCTTGGATCGGATGCGGCTTGCTCCGGTCGGCGACGCCAAGGCAGTAGTTGCTCCACGGTGATACCTCGACGGGTGTCTGGTGCTCGCGCAGGTAGCCGAGTAGTGCTGGGTCATCTACGCTACGGATGCCGTGGCCGATGCGTTCGCTCTTGAGTGCCTGAAGCGCTCCCCAAATGCTCTCCGGTCCAACCGCTTCGCCCGCGTGCGCCACCACGTGCAGCCCCTCGGCCCGCGCCCGGTCGTAGGATTCGACGAACAGTTCGGGCGGGTAGCCAATCTCCAGCCCACCTACGCCTAGGCCGACGAACAGCCCGCGCCGATGTCCAGCGATTACAAGGTCGGTAACGGCTTCTTGCGATTCCGGTATTTGCCGTGCAATGTCGGGGATGAAGTTGACCTGCACACCGTACTTTGCCTCGCCCTGCCGCATGCCTTCTTCGAGCGCATCGAGCAGCGGCTCGGTAGCAAACTGCTCCACCATGAAGGTGGCACTTAGAAAGGCCTCTGTGTAGACAATATTCTGAGCAGCTTGGTGCTTGTAGAATGCCTCGATCAAGAAGGCATAATCCTCGGCTTTCTTCAGCGCACTCACCGCCTTGATGTACACTTGAATGAAATGCGGGAAGTCTCGGAACTCGAAAAATGCCCGCCATGCATCGAGGGTATCGACGGGCAATTGGACGTTGTTCTGCTGTGCCAACGCCCAAAACGTTTCCGGCTCGGTGGCGCCCTCCACGTGCACATGCAGTTCGATTTTGGGCATGCGAAGGGCACGTTCGCGAAGGTCGGCAGGGAGGTGAGTGGTGTCGTTGC
>CAYYHN010000683.1:0-3127 GCA_964471245.1 uncultured Rhodothermaceae bacterium
CATCTTCGGACGTTGACGGGGCAGCTTCAATAGTTTAATGCAGGAAAAGGTTCAGCGAGGGGTCACTGTATGTTTCGAAAAATGGGTAAAAGCGCTACGAACTACCCCGAATCGGCGTTTGTCTTCGATTGCTGTGGGCTACCGCTCGACCTTCGCCCCGGCCAGCCGCATGGCGCGCACGTGATGGGTGTGCTCAACGTCACCCCGGACTCCTTCTCGGACGGCGGCCAATTTCTTGCTGTGGATGCCGCGTTACGCCGCACCGAGGAAATGCTTGTTGAAGGCGCGACCGTCATCGATGTAGGCGGTGCATCATCGCGCCCCAAAGGCCGCACCTATGGCGAGGGCGCTGCGGTCGTCGGTACGGAGGAGGAGACAGCGCGTGTGGTGCCAGTGATTGAAGGCATCGCTAAGCGTTTTCCCAAGGCGATTATCTCCATCGACACGTGGAACCCTGCCGTGGCCGAGGCTGCACTCGACGCAGGCGCACACATCGTGAACGACATCACGGGCCTGCGCGATTTTCCCGAGATGGGCGCTGTGGCCGCGCGCTACGACGCACCGATGATTCTGATGCATGCCCTCGGCCGCCCCGGTGCCATGCCCCACGAACACGCCTACACGGATGTGGTTGGCGAAGTGAAGGCCTCGCTTGCGGAGTCGGTGGCACTGGCACAAGCCGCGGGTGTGCGCCACATCGCGACGGATCCGGGCTTTGGTTTTGGCAAGACGCCCGATGAAAACCTGCGCCTGCTGAACCATGTAGATACGCTAATTGATCTCGGCCATCCCGTGTTGGTTGGCATCTCGCGCAAGAGCACCATCGGTGCAGTTCTTGGGCAGCCCGATGCACCAGTCCCTGTAGATGAACGCCTCTTTGGCAGTCTCGGCGCGACGGCGGTGGCGGTGTTGCGCGGAGCCACCCTCGTCCGCACCCACGACGTCCGCCCGACCGTAGACCTGCTGCGTTTGGTGGTAGCGACGGCGCACGCCGTCTGATTTTCTGCTGAAGCTGCATTTTCGCGTTGCTCTCCCTTGCTGTGCCGCCTACCTTGCACACTACCCAGCCACATGTATTCACACGCATAAACTCTGCTCCTTATTGCTAACCTAATTGACGCTCATTAACTGGGTCATACCGATTCGCTTGGTGGATCTCGTCGAGATTCTGCTGATTGCACTGGTGCTGTACAAGCTCTACCAGTGGATGCGGGGTACTATTGCCGTGCAGATTTCACTGGGCATTTTGGCGTTGTTCCTGCTCCAAGGCTTTGTGACGGTCGCTAATATGCGGGTGCTGCGGCCATTCTTCGAGTCGATTAGCCAAGTGTTTATGATTGCCGTGCTGGTGCTATTTCAGCCCGAGATACGGCGCTTGCTGCTGCTCTTGGGGCGCAATCCGCTAGTGCAGCGCTTCGTGCCTACACCCCAGCAAGAGACGCTCATTTCGGAAGTGGTGGCAGCGGTTAGCGAGATGAGCAAGGCGAAGATCGGCGGCCTGTTGGTTTTTGAGCGCACAGCAGGCCTACGTAGCTACATCGAGACAGGGGCGCTTCTGCACGCCAAAGCCAGCCGCGACTTGATCATCACCATCTTCCACGGCCAAAACCCGCTGCACGACGGCGCGACGATTCTGCGTAACGGCCTTGTTGAAGCCGCCCGCTGTATTCTGCCGGTTTCAACGAGCATGAAGCTGAGCCCAAACCTCGGTCTCCGCCACCGCGCTGCCGTGGGACTCTCGGAGCAAACGGATGCCTTTGTGATTGTAGTCTCTGAAGAAACCGGACAAATCTCAGTGGCGCTCAATGGCGATTTATTCTCGAACCTTACCATCAACGAACTACGCACCTACCTGAAGGAAGTGCTCAAGCCAAAAGAGAAAGTCGAAGATGAGGGAAAAGGATGAGCGTTAGAGTATGGGGGCGTGGGTGGTTGGGCGTATAGATAGTTGGGGTATATGGGTGATTCAGGAAGAGTTGCCAACGTGGGAGTAGAGCAGTCCACAACACGAAAAGCGAGCTTCATGCGAGCATACGAATCACAAATCACGAAAGCGGGGCCGCGTGGAGAACAAACATATGCTAGAAGATTGGACAATACGGCAGCGACGTGCGGGGTTGGTGGATCTCCTGCGCAGCAAAGGCATCACCAATGAGGCGGTGCTGGCAGCCATAGGCCGTGTACCGCGCCACCTGTTTATGGAAACGGCACTGCGTGATAAAGCCTATGAGGATTTGGCCCTGCCGATCAGCTTGGGGCAGACCATTTCGCAGCCATTTACCGTTGCCTATCAGACGGCTTTGTTAGCGCCCCGCAAGGGCGAGCGCATCTTGGAGATTGGCACGGGAAGTGGGTACCAAGCGGCGGTCTTGACGGAGATGGGCGCCCACGTCTTTTCTGTTGAACGACACCAAGCGCTACTCGACCGCACAGATCGCCTGCTTGCCGCCCTCAACTACCGCATCCGGACTAGATGTGGTGACGGCACGTTGGGTTGGTCGGCCTATGCACCGTTCAGCGGCATCATCGTGACAGCCGGAGCAACTGGCGAGCCGACGACGTTGCTCGAACAACTTAAACTGCCCAAAAACGGCAAGCCCGGCGGCCGAATCATCGTGCCCATCGGCGGTGAAGGTGGGCAGACGATGTACCGCATCACGCGTACAGGTCCAAATGATTATCAGCGCGAACGTCTCGACGGTTTCCGTTTTGTGCCACTTATCGGTACGGGGGGGGGCGGCTACTAGGTCTCCAAAGGGCAGTTGGCGTGGGATGAAATTCAGCCTAAAGAGTAGCCTGCAACGCTGCTTTGTGCGTATGTTTGCTGATTCCCACCTCAAAAAAGCGGTTTTTGACAGTCCAAATCGTCCTGATTTGCAGATGTGACCGCTTCTGGCTGACGGATTTATCGTTACACACGTAGCATTTGCATGAGCACGACGAAGAAGGTTCGCTTTTCTAATAAAAACGCCAAGGCGTTTGTCACGGAAGTTCGCAAGGAAGTCAAGGCCTACTTCTCGGAACAGGGCTTATCGAACAAAGCCAACGCAGCGATGGTCGTCAAGACCGTGTTGATCCTTGGGACCACGGTGCTGAGCTACGGCATGATCATGTCGGGAGCGTTTAG
>CAYYHN010000684.1:0-3126 GCA_964471245.1 uncultured Rhodothermaceae bacterium
AGACCGCCAGATCACCTCGCGCAGCCCGAAGTCAGAATCCTCAACGCCCTCTTAAAGCCCCTTATTTCAGCTAACGCGTTAACTCGAAATACCCTTGGCGGATCGTTTTGAAAAGGTAGCCAAAGAAGCTCCTCCGCTCCACTTCTACAGATAGCTCGCCTGACATGCCCACTTGTGCGAGGTCGCCGAGATTGCCCATATCGTGCAAGACGACGGCAAACGGGTACAGCCCTTCTTCATCGGGCGTGACGCTGAGGTGACTGATGGTCCCACGGAGCACACCCCACTCGTAATGTGGGAAGGTTGCAAGCTTGAGTACAACAGGGTCGCCAACTGCTACCTGCCCGATCCGCTGAGGAGGAATCGACGCAGTGGCATAGGTCTGCGACTGATTACGGAGCATCTTGAGCACAATCCCGCCAGCCTCCACATCGCGTACGGCGTTTGTCAGGAAGGACACAATGCCATCAAATGGGGCAAGCAGGACGAGGCCATTACCTTCGATGCGGCTGGGACCAAAGGTGCGCACCAGCATATCGGCGGCAGTGCGTTGTTCGCCGCTTAAAACAGCCCTTCCGCTGGCGGCTGTTTGCTCTAATTCGAGTCGACGGCTCGCCAAGACGGCACGTTCCAGATCGGTCTCGCGAGCACGGGTGTCGAGATCGGTCAGCAGCGCCTGATGCTGGCGGTCGCGGGTAGCCACAGCGCTATTGGCAACGACCGATGCTTCTTCGAGTACGCGAACGGCTTCGGCAGATGTCAGATCTTTTTCGAGCAAGCCACGTTCGCGATCCAGTCGTTCTTGGGCACGGACACTTTGGAACACCAATGTGCGCCGTTCCTCTTCGTAGCGTCGTTGCTCAGTGGCACGCTGCGTCGCTAGCGCATCGCGTACGGCCTCAACCTTGTCCATCTCCAACTCGACGGCGGCAATTTGCTGACGAAAGGCTTGCTGCTCAGTCGCGTCAAAAATCGCCAGTCGCGACTCTGCCGATTCCAGCGACGCTAATTGCTCGACGATCTCCGGCGATGAAAGCCGGACCAGTGGGTCGCCTTCGCGTACCGTTGCCCCTGCTTGTACGAGTTTCTGCTCCAGATAAACAGGATCGAAAAACTGAACGACATGCTCCCGCGTGTTGCCTTGGAGTTCAAACGGCACATCGATGTGGCGCGGGATCTCGATGAACGCGCCTAGCAGAATGAACCCCACGAGCAACAACGCTCCTAAGTACACTGCAACCCGAAGTACGTTGGTACGCACATCGACGAGTGGCGTATCGTCTTCGTGGTAGAGGTTTTCGTATTGAATCGGCTCCAGCCCATCCAGCATCGAGGAGGTTCGCTCTCCCGACGTCTGCATGTTCCTATATGCTGCCGTTTCTTCCATGCTGGTAGCCCATTCAGCGCTTGCATTCTAGCGCCTGACCTCAACGTGCCTTAAAAGTTTACGTAATGCTGCATGAGCGTGTAATACAGGCCACGATGCGCAATCAACGTGTCGTGGTTGCCTTGCTCGACGATGCGGCCTTGGTCAAGCACAAGGATGCGGTCAGCTTGGCGCACGGTATGCAGACGATGCGCGATGGAGATGACCGTCTTGTTCAGGAAAAACCGCCGTAAGTTGGTCATAATGCGCCGTTCGGCTTCCACATCTAGTGCGCTACTCGCCTCATCCAAGATGACGACGTCGGGGTTGGCCAAGAAGAGCCGCGCAAAGGCCACCTTCAGCCGCTGCCCCCCCGACATGTTCGCTCCCGCTTCGCCGATCATGTAATTGTACCCGAGGTACTGCTGCTCGACCCAGCCATGCAAGTCCGCCAGCTTTGCGGCACGAATCACGTCCTCAACCGAAGCTTGGGGCTTCGTGTACCGGATGTTTTCCATGATGGTCCCCGAGAACAAATACACATCCTGCGGCACTAGCATTACGTGCTTGCGGAGGGTACGCGGATGAATTCGCCCCACTTCCACGCCACCCACACGCACCTCCCCGTCCGACGGTTCATACAAGCGCACCAGCAATTTCGTCAGCGTCGATTTCCCGGTCCCGTTCCGCCCCACAATCGCGACATGTTCACCCGGCGGAATCACAAAACTCAGGTCACGAAAGATAGGTCGATCTTCCGATCCGGGGTAATGAAAGGTTAAAGCGTTCACTGCTATTTCAGAGCCGCTGAGGTGTGTCTGCTGCGTCAGAACATCCATCTCTTCGGGCTCTTCGAGGAAAACATCGTTGAGCCGCTCGTACGTCACGGACAGTTCCGTCACCATAAACCACAGCCCCGCGACGTTGTTGAGCGCCGTCATGGCAAGCGTGAAGATGGTGATGAACGCAATGTACTGCCCTATGGTCAGCGTACCATTAACCGTAAAGAACGCCCCGATCCAATAAACGGCGACTTGGCTAATGAAGTAGGCCGCGCGCAGGCTCGACTGGAGCATCACATGCGTCTGTTCCGTGGCGAGCACTTTGTTGAGCGCCCGTTTGTACTGGTTTTTCCACTGCCAAAACTTGTGGCGTTCGAGCCCCAGCAGCTTCACCGACGTCATGCCGAGTAGCGTGTCGAGGAAGCTGCCCATCGTCTTGAGGTTTTCGTAGAAGATCTTGTCTTCCAGTTGCTTCAGCTTGGGCGAATAGAGTAGCGTCAGGATGACGAAAAACGCGATGAAGGCCGTTGCGACGAGCGCGAGCGGGACGCTGTAGATGAAGAAGACCACGACGGCATTCACCACAAAGAGCAGGTCGATGAACGACTGCAAAATGGACGGGGAAAAGGCCTCGCGGATCTTGAGGTTTTCCTGAAAGCGATTGATAAAGTCTTCCCGCTTGTACGCATCGAAATAACTCTGCCGCAGGTGGATAAAGTGGTTGAAGAAGCGCGAGAAAAAGTCGAGTTCGAAGCGCACCTTAAACTGAATGAGGAGCACGTTTCGCACATACGTGAGCACCACCTGCGTGAACAGGATCATCACCATACCGAACAGGATGGCATAGAGCAACCGCCGGTCTTGGTAGACGAGCACATTGTCGACGATGACCTGGGTGAAAAACGGCAGCGCGAGCGCAAAGAGTTGCAAGACGAAACTCGCCAACACAATCTCGCCAAGGACCCGCTTAAATGGGCT
>CAYYHN010000685.1:0-3124 GCA_964471245.1 uncultured Rhodothermaceae bacterium
GGACTACCCGGCTGCCGCGGGCGCTATTCTTGGGCAACACGGCTTTAACTTGATGTGGGTTGGGGTGGTGACCTTGGGGGCTGCGTTCTACATATGGAAAGGCAGCCGTACCGCCATTTTGTTGGCAGCGCTCGTCGGTGGCTTAGCTGATGTCGGGTATTTCTTGTTCATGGACCTTGGTGGCTACGTGAAGTTCGTGCCGGGTACACTCATGACGCTCGTTTCCTTCTCAGCGATAGTTCTCAGTTTCATTGTCTATTTTAAAGGCAAACCATGACTGTGCACCCCGATACATGCCGCGACCGAAGCAATTTGATGAACAGGACGTGCTGCAAAAGGCCGTCATGCTCTTCTGGAAGCAGGGCTACCACCACACATCCATCCAAGATCTCGTAAACCATCTCGGGATCAACCGGGCGAGCCTTTACGGGACCTTCGGCGGCAAAAAAGCCCTCTTCGATCGGGCCTTTCAGTGGTACCGAACCCAACAGCTCGTGCGCCTCCGGGCATTTTTGGAGAGGCAACTAAACGTGCGCACAGGGCTGCGCCTGCTGTTCCAACGGATCATTGAAGATGACTGCGCAGACCCGGATGCGAAGGGGTGCTTCATGGTCAACACAACGACCGAACTCGTCCCTGCTGACGTGGCTGTACAAGACGTGCTGGTGGCGCATCGGCAAAGCGTGCAGGCGATCTTCGCTACAGCGATTGCACGCGGCATTGAACAAGGCAACATCGCTACGGATGTCCAGCCAACAATGATAGCAGACCTCCTTTATACCTTGATGACCGGCTTGCGAGTTGTTGGCAAAACCAAACCGGATCCAGCAAGCTTACTCGCTACGGTCGATGCGGTATTGAGTTTATTGGATAGCTGATGTGTTGGGTAGAAGCATCGTTACGTGACGAGAAATGCGAATGCCTTTGTACGTGCGCTATGCCAAGAAGCCGTGGAGGAACAGGTCGATGTTGGCCTTGCACCAACGATGTTGGTAGGCGCGGTCGGTCAGTACGTCGATCCCGAAGGTGTTTTTGATGAAGGGTGCATTGTGCACTTGGCTGAGAATACGGTCGAGCAAGGCACCCGTGATCATCGACGCGTCCAGTTCTTGTCGGACGATCCCTTGCATCTTGGCCTGTTCGATGAACTGGGCAAAGCGGTCCATGTACGTGCGTATGGCCGACAGGTCTGCTTGCTCACGCATCGCAACGACCAGCACGTCTCGGTGCGCAAGGTAGGCTTCAAACGTTGTTTCAAACAGCAACTCGATCCTCGACTGAAAGTCCTCCCGTGAGCGCACGGGGCTTTCTAGCAAGCGCATCGGGACTACCAACACGGTTTGATTGAGTTGTCCTACAACGGCCTGAAGCAGCCCAGCTTTGTTGCCATAGTAGTGGTGGACCATGTTGATGCTGGTCCGGGCATGTTTGCAGATCTCACGAACAGAGACACCATCGAAACCTTTCTCTGCAAACAGTGCCGTCCCCGAAGCCAGCAGTCGATCTTTTGCAGGCGTGTTGTGTGTTTCCTTCACAGCTGTCATGCATCCTTTTGGTTGACTCCGATGGCTTGTGAGGCAAACGACGCATCGTCCTACAGAGATCCAAACCAGCGCGCTAGTTCTTGGCCAATGGTATGCGGGTGCGTTTCTTGGAGAAAATGCTTGCCGTGGCCTAGATCCACCACCTCAAGGTTGGACAGGTGTTGGCGGCACCAAGCGACTTCCGGCTCCTTGATAGCGACACCGTCATCCGCATAAAAAAGCAGCTTCGGGATGTTCGTTTCCGTAAGCCATGCGCGGAAGGCCATCACGACGGCATAGTTGTCAGCAGGTTGTCCGTCGAAAGGTACCTCTTTAGGCCATTGCCGGACGGCCCGGCGGCTTGCGACCGTGGGGTAGGCCGAACGGTAGTGGGCCAATGCCTCAGGTGCCATCTTTTGGTAGGTAAGGTCCGGTAGCAGCTTGCGCAAAAAGAGGTTCGCGACGCCAACCATGAGCCAGTTGAACACGTCCGTTCGCATCATACGCATGGCCATTTGGAGGCTCTTCGGCAAGTCAGCATACGAGAGCGGGCGAATCATGGCTTCCATGAACGCGATGGCACGCACGTCATCAGCATGCTCGTGGGCCCACCGAAAGCCAAGTCCTGAGCCCCAGTCGTGGATGCAGAGCGTCAGGTTCGAGCCAATGCCAAGGGTATCGATGAACGCAGACAGGTACCGGTACTGATCATCATAGCGGTAAGGAATAGCAGGATGGTCCGATTTGCCCATGCCGATGAGATCGACGGCAATGCAGCGGGCTTGATCGCTAACGTGCGGAATAATGTTTCGCCATAGATAGGAGGACGTGGGGTTGCCGTGGAGAAACAAGATGGGCTCACCTTCGCCCACATCGATATAGTGCATCTTTGACCCGAATACCTCGACGAATTTGGAGGCGTAAGGGAAATCCGACGAGATCGCCTTGGTGTCTACAGCAGTGCGAGCGATACTCGGATGCTGATTTTGATGGGCAGCCATGCTATGTGTGGTTTCCATTGAGTAATCGTGTTATTAATAATTGTTTTGATTGATATGTTAATTGTAACAAATGATACATAATCAAGATGTGAGAAACAAACGCAGGGTGTTTGAGGAGCTGAAATGGCAATGCATCCGCTCATTTCGGTCGGTCGAGATAACCTACATCTAGTAACGGACGCGACTGTTTGGCAACGCGACTTGGGGCCTCTGGTAGGATCTTTTACTTAAAGGTGATGCTTTGCATTCGATGCATCATTGCCCAGTTTCTTGCGGCCCTACCTCTGGTTTCGAGGCCCGTAGCGCTGCTACGAGCCTCAACATCGAACAACGCTGCCTTCGAAATTCTCACTGTCTCGTCTTCCAACCCCGTTCTCAGGCAGGCCATCGTTTCTGCTAATGCTTCATCTTCACCAAGCGTGGTATGAGGGGCGATGTGTTGATTGTGCCACATGTTGATGCTGCATGTGGCTTAAGGCTAAAGAGGTGCTTCAACGATGCGCAATTAATCCAGTGCGCCTCCTGAGGATCTTGCGTTGGAGTCCCAGAGGCTGTTTGTATTTCGTCTTCACGAAGGCGAGCGGCTGCAAAACGCCAACG
>CAYYHN010000686.1:0-3124 GCA_964471245.1 uncultured Rhodothermaceae bacterium
CTCGTCCTTGCCGTTTTGGCGCTGTTGCTCGTGTTTGCTGCTCTTGGCCTCAAGCACCGCCGTGAGGAACAGGTCTTGGCTTAATCCCTGCACGCACCGTCGCTACCATGATCGATCACCGCGCCCTCCGTCGCCTACGCATCATTGGCTTCATTGAAGCCATCTCCACCCTGACGCTCTTTGGAGTAGCCATGCCCCTCAAATACCTCGCAGGCATGCCGATGGCCGTCACTATCGTCGGATCCATCCACGGGTTTCTGTTCGTGTTGCTTTGCGCAATGGCACTGCGGGCCATCCATGCCATACCCATTCCCACTAAGCTCGCCTTGGTACTGATGGCCGCTGCCGTGATCCCCTTCGGCCCCTTCATAGTCGATGGTCGGTTGCGCGCGGTTGGCGAACGCACCAACACTGAAGTGGTCTAAAAGGTCGCGTCACCTACTATGGACACCTTGCGTGGCCGCTAACTGCGCATCCAACTCACAAAGAGCGCTACATCAAGTTTGCATTAGACTTAGGTTCTTGGATAGTGGCAAAGCATTTCGAGATGACCCCGGCACACCAACCCGCATAGTTGGCAGCGTCATCGATACAGGATGATCGGAAACTGGCCGAAAAGCGTTGCGCTGAAGCAAGAAGGAAATAGGGCAGTTCGTCCCAGCTTCAGCCACTGGTATTGGGCTAGCCCAATGCAAGAAGATTATCGAATTCTAGGGTGCAAGCATCAGGGTGGATGTGTCATCTGAAGGTGGAGCCGTCTCCTCTTCACACGGCCTATAACCGATTAGCCTCACGCCCCACAGGACCTGACTTGTCCCTCAACGCTATCCGGTGGGGTAAAATCCTTTCCGGCACAATGTAGGAGGGAACGTAGCCCCGCTCGGCCTGCTCCATGTAGCGTGTTGTCACGTCCTAGCTTACGCGCTCATTCCTATGCACAAAAGCTCAACACGATTCTCCTAATCGACCACAATCCCGTCGACAATTCCCTGTGTCGCATGGTTATTGAAGATGTAGGCGTTGCCGAACACATTGTAGCTTGCCACGGAGGTGAGGAAGCCCTCACATGGCTCACCACACCCTACGATGGACGCTATCCCCAACCCGAACTGATCTTCCTCGACATCAACATGCCCCGCATGAACGGCTGGGAATTTTTAGAACGCTACCATACACTCGATGCGTCACAAAAAGGGAAGGTCATTGTGGTTATGCTCACGACCTCGCTCAACCCAGATGACCGCGACTGGGCCGATGCTCACTCTGATGTCAACCGCTTCGAACCCAAACCCCTCACGCTTGATCGCCTAAACCGAATTATCGCCACATACATTCCCGAATAGACAGAGGCCTACCACAAGCTCCCACAGCTATTCATACCGTAGCGACCTCACCGGATCGGCTGTGGCGGCACGGATGGATTGATAACTGACCGTCAGCCACGCAATACTGAGGGCCAACAAGCCAGCCAGCACAAAGACCCACCAAGCGATGTCGATGCGGTAGGCAAACGTATCGAGCCAGCGGCTCATGGCAAGGTATCCGAGCGGAGCCGCGACGGCCAACCCGGCAAGCACCAACAAGGTAAACTCCCTCGTCAGCAATACCACGACCTGCGGGACCGAGGCTCCCAGCACTTTACGAACGCCGATCTCTTTGGTCCGCTGCGCGGCCGTAAAGGACGCTAAGCCGAAAAGGCCGAGGCAAGCAATCAGAATAGCCAGCAGCGAGAAGAGCGTAAAGATTTGGCCGAGGCGATCTTCGGCGCGGTACTGTGCATCGAAGGCGGCGTCGGCGAAGTGGTAGCTTAGGGGCCATGCGCCGTAAACGGTTTGCCATGCTTGCTCCACATGCGCCAGCGTCTGCGGCAGTTCGGCCGTGCCTACACGCAGCAGCAGGTGATCGTGCCAGTCCGGCAAGATGAAAAACATGATGGGCTCGATGCTTTCGTGAAGCGTCGCCATGTTGAAGTCCTCGGCAATCCCAATGATCTCGCCTTGGCCCATCCGTCCACTGGCCATCTGGCCCACCAGCGCATCGGCAGAAGGCACCAAGTTGGCATGTTCGGCGACGACCCGCTCGGCGGCGGCGCGGTTGAGCACATACGCGGCTGAATCGGTGGAGAGGGCACGATCGAAGGTGCGGCCATACAGCATGTCTACGCCGAGCGTCGCAAAGAAGCCATGCCCTACACTCACGGTTCGTAGCGGAATAAATTCATCGTCGGCCATGCCTTGGAGCCGCATCCCCGCACCGTTGAGTAATTCGCTCGGCAGCCCCTCGGAGGCAATACTGACGTCTAACACCCCCGGGGCTTGCTGCAACGTCTCACGGAAGGGTGCGAAGTCAGCCGCCATCGCATCATCTTCGAGGGGAACGACAAGTACCTGTTCCTGATCGAACCCAAGGCTGGCCGTGCGCAGGTAATCGAGTTGGCCATAGACGACCAAGGTACCGATGATGAGCGCCATCGACGTAGCAAACTGGAAGACGACCAAGCCTTTGCGGAGCGCTGCACCACGCCGACGCTGCAAGAGGTTGCCCTTCAGCACCTGGACCGGCTGAAATGCTGACAGCACAAACGCCGGATAGCTACCGGCAAACAGCCCTGCGAGCAACGTGATGCCCAGGAAGGAAGCAAGCACAACACCATCCGCGAACACATCGAGTGCCAGCGTCTTGCCCGTCAGCACACGAAACGCAGGCAGCGCTACCGCCGTCATTGCCACCGCCAACACGAGGGCTACGAGCGACAGCACGACCGACTCGGCGAGGAACTGCCCGATGAGTTGCCGCCGCGCAGCGCCCATCACCTTCCGCACGCCGACCTCACGCGCGCGCTGTGCCGACCGCGCAGTGGCGAGGTTCATGAAGTTCACACACGCAATGACGAGAATGAACAGCCCAACGACACCGAAGATGTAGATGTACGCGATGTTGCTGTTCTGCTCCAACTCCATGTCGAGGTTCGAGTGGAGATGGATGTCGGTCAGTGCCTGCAATTCGAGGTTTGACCCGTTCCACGCGTCCCCAGCACGGCGCTCAACGAAGGCAGGCAATCCTGCCTCGAAGGCGGCCACATCGTAGTCACCAGGAAAGAGCAGGTAGGTGTGGACGGAGTTGT
>CAYYHN010000687.1:0-3122 GCA_964471245.1 uncultured Rhodothermaceae bacterium
CATTGCTGTGTACGCCCAGTAGCCACCACGAACACCGCCGCCATGACACCACGTCGCCCAACCGCTCAGCAGATTATCGACCTCGTCGTTCGTGCGATGCACGATGCACGCGAGCCACTCGATGACGGCCTCGTGCTGGTGCCGCCCGTCTACAACGTCCTGCTCCACGTCGAAGCGTATCAGGCGTTGCAGCCCTTGCTAGCGCGCATCAAGCAGCAAGCCGTATCGCGGCTCGACCGGGAATTGCTAGAGCTGAATCAGCGCAAGGAAGAGACACCTAAGAAGGTGAACGTTTTTTGGCAGTGGATTCAGCGCATCTTTTTTGCAGACCGTTTACGTCCAGAATTGCGCGGAGATGGCGCACAATACGAGCGGGCGGGACGGCGTTGGCGTGTAGTGATTGGCGTGACGGCGGTGCCCGAAGCCGATATTTCGTACCTCGTCGTAGAATCTGATTTCCATACGGATGACACGCCGCAGCGCCATGAGGGCACGAGTCCAACCATCAACGTGCAACGGCGCACGATGGTCTTGCCGGATGGGCGATTTGAAACGGTCGTGGTAGCACATCAACCCGGTGGCGCACAGGGAGCACCTACCGTGCGAGCGCTGCCAATGCGTCCGCAGCGTCCAAGCAATGCTCTTGCAAAAATCACCTTCGAAGATCGAAAAGGCCGTCACGTTCAATTCATGACCAAGCCAGAGGTGAGTATAGGTCGGGCCGATGATGATGGGACCGCGGACATCCAGCTGGACACACTAACGGACGTATCGCGCATCCACGTTCGGATTCGGTTTGATGCAAGCCGCAACCTCTTCGAGATCCAAGATTGCAGCCGTTTTGGCGTGCGCGTCAACAACGTGGTGCTGCCGCAAGTGGCCCATGCCGAAGAGGCGTGGCATGTACTCCCGCGTCAGTCCGAGGTTATGCTGGCCGATGTCATCACCCTTCGCTTCGAAGCCCAATAGTTGATGCTTGCGTCGTTGCTACATATCGCTTTCCTCATCGTGCTCGCAAGCTTTGCGGTACGTTTGATCTACGTCTTCCGTGCTGGATGAGTACCGTCGCTGCACATAGTACGACAGTCGTGCCTGCTGCACGCGCGCATGCATCTGTCCCAGCCTTGCGCGCAGGTGCTTTGACCGATGTTGGACGGCAACGGACACACAACGAAGATGCCTTCGTAGCCAACCCCGAACGCGGTATTTTCGTCGTGGTAGATGGCGTTGGAGGGGCAGCAGCTGGTGAGGTTGCCGCAGCCATTGCGGTCGAGCGCATTGCATTGCGGTTGGCTTGGAAGCACCTGCCACCCGCCGCACGGCTCCGCGAGGCCATTGCAGCCGCCAACCGTGCAATCGTGGTCGAAAGTCAACACGATGCTGCACTCCAAGGGATGGCTTGTGTATTGACAGCCGTGCTCATAGAAGACGGCACGGTACACGTCGGACATGTGGGCGATACACGCCTCTATGACATCGATCGGGATGGGATTTGCAAAATCACCCGAGACCATTCCGTGGTCGGTGTGCAAGAAGATGCTGGGCAGTTATCCGAGTGGGAAGCCATGACGCATCCGCGCAGAAATGAGATTCTACGCGATGTCGGTTCAACCCACCAGACGCCCGACGCCCCCGACTTTATCGACCTATACACTTTTGCCTTCGATCCGAGCCACGCCTTGCTGCTGTGCAGCGATGGGCTATCGGATTTGATTCCGGCCGTCACGATCCACCAAACGGTCACCCAATGCGCAGGTGAGCCGCAGGCAGCAGCGGCGGCGCTAATCGCCTTAGCCAACGATGCGGGTGGGACGGATAACATCACGGCTGTCGTGGTCGAAGGTGCAAACTTTGAGGGTGCGGTGTCTATACCGCAGTTGGCTGAACCTGGCGCAAAGCCCGCTGTGGTGCTTGGCGGCTGGCATCGCACCCTCATGCAATGGTTTAATGCCCGACTCATCAGCACCATAGCATTGGTGGTTGGGGCGATGTCTCTTCAGCTAAGTTGGCTCGGACAATAAGTAGGACTGCTATGCGGCAAACGCAAGCCATTTCAGATCCGAACACGATGCAGGCCCGTATGCAAGAACGCCGCTGGCTCGTCTGTGCGCTGTTGGTTGTGCTCTTAGGGCTGGGCATCACGTTCTTAAACAAGACGCGCGACTTCGATGAGCAGCGTGAACGTATCGCGGCAGGCACCATCGTCAACTTGAGTACGATGGAGCGGAGCGAAGCGCTCCATGATATCCTTGCCGTGCTTTATCGTGCCCCGGCTGACCAGCAGATTATCGCGCAGCACATTTACAGCTACGTCTTAGCGCAACGCGATGCACACGCCTTCGGCTGGCACATGCCGAATGTTGGGCACTTGAATACCTCACGGCTCGCACTTCCTGTGCAAAAAGTTGGGACGACTACAGGCGAGCTAGCGGGACGCGCATCACGAGTGGAGGGCGGAATCTCGCTAGTGCCTGCCTCGGAACGAAGCGACGCGGAAACGGCGAATCCTGCTACCCAGCAAACCATCCCACTTTTTGCCCGTGCCTCCGACTTGCAGCGCATCAAGCCCAGCCTCATTGTCCGTTCGCCTGAGCGTTTCGGCTGGACCTTCTGGGGCATCGCGCTCATCTTCGTATTAGCCTTTCTGGGGCTTCACACGGAGCGATCCTTCCGAAGCACCATTGGCGATCCGTCGCTCTTGCCCGTTCTTTGTTTGCTGACAGGGCTAGGGCTGATGCTGATGTTCAGCTTGCAAGATCCGTTACGCGATTTCGTGCGCGCTGAAGGCTTCATTGTCGGGGTGGTCGGGCTCTGCATCGCCATTGGCCTCGCGGGTCGTGTAGATTTGCAGAACCGCGTGTGGTGGCATCGCCCGTACATGTGGCTTGGGATTGCGCTTGTTTTAGCCGGGTTGCTGTTCTTGTTTGGGACCGGGCCAACGGGCAGTAGTGCGAAAGTCAACCTGACGGTGCCTGGCTTGGGTACGTGGCAGCCCGTCGAAGCAATCAAGCTGTGTATGGTGCTGTTCATGGCGAGCTATTTTGCGCGCCATTGGAATCTGATTCGCTCGTTGGATCAGCGTGGAGGCGTCGTGCGTCCGTTGCAGCGCTGGATTCGTCTTC
>CAYYHN010000688.1:0-3105 GCA_964471245.1 uncultured Rhodothermaceae bacterium
AGGGCTACCGGGTGGAGATGCTGCCCGAAGACGGTGATCTGATGGACGTGCGCTACAACGTCATCCAGTGGGTCCACCGGGCAACGCGTGGATGGAGCTACGGCGCGTCGGTTAGTGATCCGCGGACGGGCGAAATCCTGAAGGGCCACGTCTCGTTGGGCTCGCTGCGTGTGCGGCAGGACTACCTCCTTGCCGAAGGCATGCTCGCCCCGTACGTAGATAGCCTGGCCAACGGCTTCGAACCAGCGGATGACCCAATGCTTCAGATGGCGCTAGCCCGCATTCGCCAACTCTCGGCCCATGAGATCGGCCACACCATCGGCATCGCGCACAACTTTGCCGCCTCGGTCAACGACCGTGCTTCGGTGATGGACTACCCTGCACCGCTCGCAACGGTCGCCGCAGACGGTAGCATCGACCTGAGCGCGGCGTATGACGTGGGCATTGGCGAGTGGGACAAGGTGGCCGTTGCGTACGGCTACCGCGAGTTCGATGAAGGCACCGACGAGAAGGCCGCACTGGAAGAGATCCTGCAAGATGCCCGTGACGCAGGCCTCTACTACATCACCGATTCCGATGCTCGTCCGGCAGGCGCAGCACATCCAATGGCGAACCTATGGGACAATGGTGAGGAGGTGCTGGCATCATTCGAGAATGAGATGGCGGTCCGCGAAGTCGGGCTACGCAACTTTGGAATGAATACGCTGCGCGAAGGCCGCCCGATTGCTCAACTCGAAGAGGTACTGGTGCCGCTCTATTTACGCCATCGTTACCAAGTGGAGGCGACGGTGAAGCTCGTCGGGGGTGTGACCTACAGCTATGCGATGCGTGGCGATGACAGCCCACTTCCGCAGCACATTCCCGCTGAGCGCCAGGCTGCTGCGGTCGATGCGCTTCTCGGTGCCGTTTCGCCCGAGGCGTTAGCGCTGCCCGAAAACATCCGCACGCAACTCCCGCCACGCCCGCCGGGCTATGGCGCGACGCGTGAGCTGTTCGATGGCTACACGGGCCTCATCTTCGATCCGTACGCGCCTGCCGAAATCGCTGCGAGCCTTGTGCTCAATCTGCTCATCCATCCCGAGCGCGCCGCTCGCCTTGCATACCAGCCGACGTTCGATGCCAGCCTCCCCGATTACCGCGCCGTGCTGAACCAGGTCAGCAACGCCGTCTGGCGTGACTCCCCGAGCGATCCCTACCTTGCCGAACTGAACCGCATCGTGCAACAAGTCTGGACCGACGCGCTCATCGACCAAGCCACACGCAGCAAGCTTGCCCCGTCCGTACGTGCGATGACGGTGCAGCATTTGCGCGAACGGCACGTCTGGCTCCAAGAAAACCTTGGTGGCCGCCGCTTCGTCCGCGAAGTTGCCCACCGCAACCTCATCTTTGACCAGATCGATCGTTTTCTCCTCCGCGACTACCGCCACGACGAGCAGATGGCATCACCCCCCACACCGCCTGGCTCACCCATCGGTATGATGAGTGGCACGATGAGCATGCTTCCAGCTACCCAACGCCACGCCGCTCGCACGGCCTTCATCGAGCGCTGGACGGCCGCGCACGAGATCTGTAGCGTGTGGGAGTGAAAGGAAGCCACCTATGAAGCTTGTCAGTACACAACTTGCTTACTTCTTCAGCGATAACCAAGTCCGGCGCAATATCCGGGCGTTGCTGAAGTACGTGGCCTTTGTGGTCATCGTAGTCGTGATCTTTGCGGAGGTCTTCCACCTGATCATGCTGCATGTTGAGGGGCAAGAACACTCGTGGTTCACGGGCCTCTACTGGACGCTGACGGTGATGAGCACGCTCGGTTTTGGCGACATTACCTTCCAGAGCGATCTCGGCCGCATTTTCAGCATGATCGTATTGGTGTCTGGCATCGTGCTACTGCTCATCGTGTTGCCGTTCGCCTTCATTCGGTTTTTCTATGCGCCTTGGCTGGAGGCGCAGATCCGCATGCGCGCGCCCCAACACGTCCCGCCGAGCACGAAAAGGCACGTCATCATCTGTTCCTACGACACAATTGCGCCGGGGCTGATTGATCGCCTCCAGCGCGAAAACATTCCCTACTTCGTGCTCGAGTCCGACCCGACACAGGCCTCCAACTTGTACCTCGATGGCGTGTCGGTGGTGATGGGCGAACTCGATAGCCGAGAAACGTATGAGGCGCTCCAACTCAGCCGTGCCCAGATGGTATTCGCCAACAGGGAGGATACGGTCAACACCAACATCATCCTGACGGTCCGCGAGGTTGCACCGGAAGTCCCAATCGTAGCAATAGCTAGCAAAGAGGGCTCCGTGGATGTGCTGCAGCTCAGCGGAGCGACCCATGTGCTGTGTCTCAAGAAAAACCTTGGGGAGCAATTGGCGAACCGCATCAGTGCAACCCATGCGCATTCGCACGTCCTTGGTCACTACAAGGATCTGCTCATAGGTGAGTTGCCATTGCATCGCACACCATTGGCCGGACGCACCATTCGGGAAACGCAGTTACGCGAATTCACGGGGGTCAGCATCATCGGCGTGTGGGAGCGAGGGCGCGTTATGCCCGCCCGCCCTGACACACAACTGACGAATGCCAGTGTGCTGGTCATCATTGGCACGGAAGCCCAATTGGAAGAGCTTGATAACCTCTTTGGGATCTACAATGTGAACTACAATCCAGTACTGGTCATTGGCGGCGGCGTCGTAGGGACTGCAGCGGCGCGGGCATTGCGGCGTATGGATATTCCCGTACACGTCGTCGAGCAAGATCCGGCAGTGTGCAAGCGCGCCCTAAGTGTGTGCAATGCGGTATTTGATGGCGATGCGGCCGATTACGAACTGCTGAACGAGGCCGGCATCATGGAAGCCCCGTCGGTGCTGCTCACTACGAACGATGACGCCATGAACATTTATCTAGCCTCATACTGTCGTCAGCTCAATCCCGACCTGCGCGTCGTCAGCCGGATCACGCGTGAACGAAACCTAGAAGCCATCCACCGTGCAGGAGCCGACTTTGTGCTCAGCTATGCCTCGCTCGGCGTCGAGGCTGTTTTCTCCATTTTACAGGGTAAAGAACTCGTGATGCTCGGTGTTGGTGTCGCTCTCTTGTCCGTGCCACGG
>CAYYHN010000689.1:0-3097 GCA_964471245.1 uncultured Rhodothermaceae bacterium
GCGCCACTCGGCCGTATCCGCGCCACGCCGCTTGCCAATGAAGCCGGGCACGCTCGCCATGAACTGCTCCACGGATGTGCCTTCGTGTAGCAAGACGTACGTTTGGTAGTTGAAGTTGGTATAGTCCTCCATCATCTCCGGCCCAATGGTCAGACGCAGGGTCTCGAACGCCATCAGGTAGTCAAACCGCAGGTGCGAATTGGACGGAGGCGGAGCAGCCACGCCGGTGATTTCGATCTCAACCTCATCGGTGCCGTCGAAAAACGTCACAAACTGCCCGACAGGATCAGCATCGCCAAACAGGTTGCGGCCGCCTTCAGGCGTGACGACCATTGTGCCGGGTCGCGTGAGCGCGGTCTCTGGATTGCCACGCAGCAACGGGTAGCTGAATACATCGAGGAAGTTGCCGTCGACATACGCGGCGCGGCTGACGCGCTGGCCCTCACCGCCGCCAACTTGCAGATCGAGGCTCATATTCGGCCACACGCGCACGGCTTCTTCGACCTCAGGAATGTCTTCCATCATATGTGGTGCGTAGCCTGAGCTTACGACCGCCGTCCGGTTGGTCGCGTCGGTGCGGTCGGTGTTGAGAACCCGGTAGAGTCGGTCGCCGTTTTCGTGAAACGTGTCGTAGCTGCGCTCGTGTTGGACAAAAAGTAGGATCACGAAGCAGCACGCGAGGCCAATGGCGAGGCCCCAAATGTTGATGGAAGCATAGCCCCATTGTTTGCGCATCGTGCGCAAGGCGACGAGGAGGTAGTTGCGAAGCATGGCAGAAGGCGGAATAGAGATGAAGCAGCGGTAAAGTTGTAGACACGTATACATCTAAATTCGTTTGCATTGCCCAATTGATCGATTTTTTCATCGTCACGTATTCCTGTTTCTGGGAGCCACAAAGACACAACGGTTTATCGAGGTGATCGGCATGCATGGTCTTAGCCAGACATTCCTTCCTAGTCCCCAAGTCCTTGCAACTATGTAGGTCCGATACCGTATATTTAGATGTTTTCCTAAATATTGAATCGTACTTGATGAAACGCTTCTCACTTATGGCCGCGCTTGGCCTTGCTTTACTTCCGATTTCCTTGCATGCCCAGCCCGCAGGTTCGTGGACCGGTGCCATCGATCTACCCAACGTTCAACTTGGCATCACCGTGCATTTTGCAGCAGATGGCGATGTGCTCACCGCTACCATCGACATTCCTATGCAGGGCGCAATGGGGTTGCCACTTCAAAACGTCCGGTATGAAGAGCCGACGGTTCATTTTGAATTGCAAGCAGGCCCCGGATTGGCTGTATTCGAAGGCGCCCTAGCTGATGCAAAGATCACAGGCACCTTTGCACAAGCAGGTATCAACGCGCCGTTCTCACTCGAACCCGAAGTACAAGAAGCCTCCGCAGATGATGATGACGGTACTGCTTTGGGGACATCGGTCGAACTAGACACAGGCAGTGGTATGCTGAGCGGAACCTTGCTGATGCCTGAGGAGGCCGACAATCCGATACCGGTTGCCTTGATCATTGCAGGCTCGGGCCCCACCGACCGCGATGGCAACACCCGCGCGGGGACGACGCAAATGGTGAACAACAGCCTGCAGATGTTGGCAGAAGCCCTCGCAGCCAAAGGCGTTGCCACGCTGCGCTACGACAAACGTGGCGTGGCGGCTAGCATCGGCGCTGCGAAGCCCGAGGCCGATCTTCGCTTCGACGATTTCGTCGCTGATGCCATTGGGTGGCTGACCATGTTGACCAACGATGATCGCTTTGCGGGCACATTCATCATTGGCCACAGCGAAGGCGCACTGATTGCCAAGATTGCCGCGCAGCAAGCCGACGTCGCTGGGGTGGTTTCGCTCGCCGGAGCAGGGCGCTCTGCACCTGTCGTGCTCGACGATCAGCTTTCCGCGCAATTGCCACCCGATGCAATGGCGACGGCTCGCAGCATTATCGAGGCGCTCAAAGCAGGCGACACTGTAGCCGACGTGCCGCCGATGCTGCAATCGCTGTTTCGCCCAAGCATCCAGCCCTACATTTCGTCATGGTTTCGGTACGACCCCGCCGTCGAGATCACCAAGCTGGATATGCCCGTGCTCATCGTGCAGGGCAGCACCGACATTCAGGTGACGATGCCGGACTACGAGGCACTTGTGGCAGCTCATCCAGATGCCGACGCCATTGTCTTCGAAGGCATGAACCACGTGCTGAAGACGGTCTCAGGCGATCGCATGGCACAGCTACCCACCTATGCTAATCCGAACCTCCCACTACACGATGGCCTAGCCGAGCGGATTGCGATGTTTATTGTGCAATAATCACGTGGTGCACTTGTCGCAACGAGGCCGCCGCTCGTCGCAGGACGGTTGCAACTCTTGCGAGGATCAGCGATGATGGCGTGTCGTTTCACGAACCCGCCGTCTCGCTATGTCCTTTCGCCTAAGTGCTACGGGTCTACTCGTGTCGGGGCTCCTGCTCGTGTCAGCTTGCTTACCCGAGCCTGCCGAGCCGCCCCCTACAGGCACGTATACGCTATCCACGGAGAATTTACGCTTTGCCGAAACGGGATTGCTGGAAGTAGCAGGCGAGCCGGGTGACCGCTACGGACGGCTCGTCTTCGAGGGACAGCGAACAAGAACGTTCGGTGTCCGGATGGCAGTGGAAACACGCGACTCGCTCTACTTTACCCTCACGGATGGCGGTTTCTTGGTGCTGCGTCCAGACAGCGCCGGATGGAATGGCACCTTTCGCTATTTCGGCCTAAGGGGCGACTTCCGAGCCACCAAGATCAGCTCAGCTGCACCGCCCGAACTCCAACGTTTCAACGACCTGAAACCGTTCGGTGGCAATCTGTTTGCCACGCCTGCCAGTGAGACTTTTCTGACGACGCGCCCTGATGGTGGGCAACTCTACTTTACCCGCGACAATACTATTTACGTCGCGAACCGCACCGGCGGCGGCTGGTCGACCCCGGATACCGCGGCGTTCTCCGGACAGCATGATGACTCGGCTCCCTACTTCGCTCCAGACGGCCGGACTTTGCTCTTCACCTCCAACCGCCCGAATCCGATGTACGGTCCTGACGTGACGACGACGCGCAAAG
>CAYYHN010000690.1:0-3089 GCA_964471245.1 uncultured Rhodothermaceae bacterium
GGTGGAAACCGCCGTTTCTAGCGCGTTTTCGGCCGTTTCTTCCACTCCAAACGGTGTGTCTAGACCGTTTAGAATGGCAAGGTCATACCCTAAGAAGGTGCCTTCTGCGTCATATCCGGCGAACGCTTCTAGATTGATGCCGCGAAACAGGCGGCCCGCCTCGCGCGCTTTCCGGAGCCCCGTATGGGAGCAGCCGAGCCGTTTGGCTGCGAACCGTTCAGTGACACGCTTCATCGCTTTCCACCCCGCTCACCATTCTTAACGGATACGCGCCCTTCCCCCAGAAAGGCAAACACCTCGTCGGTGGGAAACAGCACCAAACGGCCACGGCGCACAAAAGGGATGCGGCGCTTGGTCTTAGCATATTCCACCTGCCGAGAGGACCAACCGGTCAGTTCCATCAGTTCCTTCTTGGTGAGGTAGGGTTTGGTCGTGGCTTGGCGCAAAAGGGCAGGCAGCTCGTCGCGGAGCACGTCTACCAAAGCATCGCGCAGGCTGGCTTCGAGAGCGGATTTGTCTTCAGCAAAAAACATGAGTACAGGGGTGTAATGTGATTAGGCGAACACCTTGCTCGCGATGATTGCAACTCACACACATACTGCACATAATCCAAGGTATATCAAGAGACATAAGTCCATTAAACACAGCACCTAATTGGAATATATTATTCCCATATTTCGGTGGACATAACAGCAGATCTGATAAACATTAGCATCTACCTGCCGGATATAGTGCCATGTAGGCTAGACATTGGGTTTACACTATCTGACAAAAAACAGCTCGGGGTATTCATCAGGAGCTACGAATGTGCTCTCCAGCAAGCGCCTCCGGATGGTGCTACGTTTGACCCGGTCGAGCATAGTGTGCTCTGCTGGGGAATGGTTGTGCGCTCGTCCGGTGCTGCGATACGCTTTGTAAATACGCGGATCCTCAAGAAGTACCTCAAGCATCCGCTCGGTGAAACGCTTCGGCTGCTTCGTCACCCGGTACTTGTTGCGAAAATCGTCTGGATCGGCCTCGATCAGATCACGAAGGACCGCGATGAGATCTGCATTCGGCACCAGAATATCCTCCTGCTCGCGCTGCACAGAGTTCGCTTTAAGCACGGTCAACTTGGCCCCTTTCAAACGGCTGTAGTTGCGCCGGTCAAAGTAGGAACGATCGATCAGGGAGAGCCCTCGCATCTGCTCGGAGTACTTGGCCCATACCCGAGCTTTCGCGCCGTAGATGTCACGATGATCGGCAGCGAAAACGACGCTACGGAAGGCCTCGCGCGCGTTGGCGCGGTAGCGAAGCCGTCCTTCCTCATCTTCCTCCAAATGTGTTGCTTTCGCCTCTTGCCACCAGAGGTGCATTTGGTCGATGAGGGGCTGCACATCTTGGTGGTCTTGTATATGGATCTCATGGTAGACCCATTCGACCTCCTCTCTATACCGCTTGGTCAAGTTTACAAGGCGGCGCTGATAACCCGGGACAAGGGTGGGCTTGTCGAACAAGGCGAGGAGCTCGTTCAACTTCTCGGGTTCGTTCCTCTTAATCGGCATAGCAACAAGGGGCATTCGCGCGCGGCTACGCAGAGCCACGCCGCTGGATGGGCGCTTTGTCTGACGTGAGACTAGTCCCATAAGTCCTCGGCAAGCTGATCGGTGGCCTGCTGGTCTAAGGACTTGAGATAGGTCTCCGTCGTGGAAAGGTCGCCGTGCCCCAGTGACTTACTTATGGCATAGAGGTTACCACTTTTACGCCGGGCATAGTCAGCCCAGCTGTGCCGCGCGATGTGCATCGATAACCCCTTCGCCTCAATGCCTGCTACCTCAGCCACTTTCTTGAGGTACCGGTTCACCATGGCATTCATGCTACCAATGTGGCGGCGCACCTTCACTGGCCCACGCGTGTCTTTGCCGCGCAGCAGTGGAAATAGGTATTTCTCATCCGCCTCGTACTTCTGGATCAGTGCTACAGCAGGAGATGGTATCGGGATATCGAGCGGGTTACCCGTTTTAGCCATTTTGTAGCGGATCCGCGCGCGTTCACTGCCGAGACCGACCACGTTGTCATTGGTGAGGCGGCATACATCGCCGAAGCGCATCCCAGCAGCGTAGAACGCAAACAGAAAGATGTCCCGGCTGATATCCTCCCATGATCCTTCCTCGAGGTCCGCGTCGCGGAGCGCATGAATGTCATCCAGCGAGAGCTTCCGCCGTTCTGGTCGCTTCGCCTTGGGACGATCATAGACCAAGAACGGATCGGCATCTGGCGTCAGTACGCCCTCCTTGATAGCCGCTTTGTAGATGCGCCGGAGGCGCTGCATCTCCTTGCGCAGGGTGCTGTCTGCGTTGTGGCACTGCTCACGGAGGTAGCGCTCCCACTTGATCAGCGCATCTTGATCGAGGTCGTTGAAGTCAATGTCTGAATCAAAGACATCGGTGAGTTTGCCATAGGTGACCCGGTACTTCTTCCAATCCCAAAACCGCCCGGCCTTATCGAGGTGATCAATGAACTTCTCGAAGTAGGCGGTCAGGCTCCCCCCCGACCCTTTGAGCGACTTGGTGATCTCTGTGGCGGACTTGGCGTGTACCGCTTCGGCCATGGCCCGTGCCTTGTGGGCTTTCAAGGCATCGTTCAGCGTAGGAGCCAATTCATGTGTAGCGCGGACCTCCTGCTTCCGTTCATTCCAGTATTTGGGATGGATGTAGACCTTTGTGCTGAGGTAGCGCGGCTTGCGATTGGCGATGACACGGAGGTAGATGGGAGAGGTCCCGTCCTTGCGTTTCTTGTAAGTCCAATGGACAAGACTGACCGTGGCATTCATGCGCTTCGAAGCGGAATGGGTAAAACATTACCAAAACAATTTATGCTTTACACAGCGCCTAAACAACGCATCCAAGGACAAAAAATAGCCCTAAATAGCCAATAAATGCATCTATTAATGCAGAATAAAGAAACAGATATACAAAGTTTGAATCCACTAAGACCCACATGGAGCCCCTGTAAGTCTAATACTTGCAGGGGCTTACTCGTTTATGACAAAACGTAACTATTCAGGTAGGGTGTGACGGATGATGGCCATAGGCCAAGCGCTACCTTCG
>CAYYHN010000691.1:0-3088 GCA_964471245.1 uncultured Rhodothermaceae bacterium
CCGTGGGGCGTGCCATCGTCCGGCAGGCCGAGGTCTTCCTGTTCGACGAGCCCCTCTCCAACCTCGACGCCAAGCTCCGTGTGCAGATGCGCGCCGAGATCGGCAAGCTCCACCGGACGCTGGGCAAGACGATGCTCTACGTCACGCACGACCAAGTGGAAGCCATGACGATGGGCGACCGCATCGTCGTCCTTAAAGACGGCTACGTCCAGCAAGTCGACACGCCGCTCAACCTCTACAACCACCCGGTGAACCGCTTCGTTGCCAGCTTCATCGGCAGCCCGTCGATGAACTTCGTCGAGGGCACCCTCGCACGCGATGGTGGGCTCTTCTTCCGCGAGCAACACGGTGCGTTCACGCTCCCACTTGGCGAAGACTGGCACGATGCGCTTGGCGACTACGTTGGCAAGGCAATCACAATGGGCACTCGTCCGGAAGACATCTACGCTGAAGGCAGTAGCTATGCCCCCGAGACGGCGGCTGCCGTAACGTTCGACATCGACGTGCTGGAGCCAATGGGGAACGAGGTGGTCGTTTATGTGAGTACCCAAGGAAAGGGCGCACACCAGCTCGTTGCCCGCCTTGCCCCACAAACACTACCCACAGCAGGTCAGCCCATCCATCTGTCGCTCGACACCGCCAAACTGCACTTCTTCGACGCCGAAACCGAGGCAGCACTGGGTGTTGCCGCTCCTTTAGGTGCTTAATGCATGCCGGATCCATACGCAAGTTGTATCCAGCTTTCATGGGATGGATGGTATGGAGGAATAGACAGGAAAAAGGAGTTCTATAGCAACGTTCCAATCGGTCAATTCTTCCAAACCACCCAACTTGAGTTGTACTAACCCATGAGGGATCAAGGGTATTCTCGTGTATCTGGTGTAACGATCCTGCAGCGATAGCACCAAAGGACGCCACGGCAAAGCAACCCGTGTAGACAAGTTGACTACGGTTGTACACAACCCTGTCGCCTCTGTCAAACACCTAGGAAAACGGCGTGACAAGCGCCTCCGGGAGTTGCACCGTTCGTCCTGTTTTTCCGCCGATTCGGCTCCTCAGGCATACAAATGAGGTGAATCCGGAATATAATAGGTTTGCTTCTTGCTTGGGATCGGCCCACGTGGGATTTATGCGTCCCCGTGGCAACCAGACCATGTGAAGGTCGTTAATACACCTGCTTTCCTACCGCACACACGAGGAGATTTCCGAGCGGAACCGCTTCGTGTAGGTCGGGATGTGATGGAGGTACGCTATCACGGTCTGCCTTTTTCGTTTGGCGCTGCGCACGCATCGGTAGCACGCGCTCACCATTAACCCCTGACCACCTCGGAAATGAATAGGATGTCTCGCCTTTCGGTTCAGGTCGGTATTTTCTTCTTGTTGTGTGCCCTGGCTACACCGGCCTTTGCTCAATATTTCGGGCGCAACAAAGTTCAGTACGATAGCTTCGACTTCCAAACGTTCGAGACGGACCACTTCATCTTCCATCTCTACCCGGAAGAAGAACAAGCCGTCATCGACGCCTCGCGGATGGCCGAGCGCTGGTACCGCCGCCACTCGCGGACGTACATGCGCGAGTTCAAGACCAAGAAGCCCATCATCTTCTACGCCAATGATGCCGACTTCCACCAGACGAACGCCATCGGTGGGTCGCTGGGTGAAGGCACAGGTGGTGTGACGGAATCGCTGAAAGAACGCGTCGTGATGCCGCTCACGGGTCTTTATGCAGAAACAGATCACGTCCTCGGCCACGAACTCGTCCACTCGTTCCAGTACGACATTGGCCTCGGGCGTGCTGACAGTATCCGGTTTGCGTTGGGCATCTTACCGCTCTGGCTGATCGAAGGGACGGCAGAGTACCTGTCCGTCGGGCGCGAAGATGCGCATACCGCCATGTGGCTACGCGATGCCGCGCTGCGCGACGACCTCCCAACGGCCGAACAGCTGACGCGTGAGCCGTATCGCTACTTCCCCTACCGGTATGGGCAAGCCTACATGGCCTATGTCGGCGGTAAATATGGCGACGCTGCTGTGGCTAACCTCTTCAAGCTTGGCGGCCGCGTCGGGCTCGACTCTGCCTTCGTTTATACCCTCGGCATCACCGCCGACTCACTCTCGACAGAGTGGATTGAAACGATCAAAGAGAGCTACCTGCCCTTGGTGGAAGACCGCACGCCAGCAGACTCGGCAGGACGTCCTGTCCTTGTGGAAGGCACCACAGGTAGCGAACGGAACCTTGCGCCAGTCATCAGCCCCGACGGGAAGTACATTGCGTTCCTCTCCGACCGCGATCTGTTCAACATTAACCTGTTCATCGCCGATGCCGAAACCGGACAAGTGGTCAAGAAGCTGAAAGGCACCACGTCCGATCCGCACTTCGACGCCATCCGGTTCATTAGCACCGCTGGTTCGTGGTCGCCCGATGGGAAACAGTTTGCCTTCATTACCTTCGTCGAAGGCGACAACGAGATCGCCATTCTTGACTGGAACAGCGGCGATGTGACGCGGCGCATTGCGGTTGAAGGCGTGAGCGCCATTACCAACGTCGCATGGTCGCCCATCAAGGACGAGATTGTCTTCACAGGCCTCGACGGCGGCATTAGCGATCTGTACCTGCTCGACCTTGAGACCAACGCCGTACAGCAGCTCACCAACGATCGCTATGGCGACATTCAACCAGCATGGTCACCCGACGGGAAGAAGATCGCGTTTGTGACCGACCGAGGCAGCGAAGAACATCCGGGCACCAACTTCGAGACGCTGGAGTTTAGCGACGTGCGCTTGGCCGTGCTCGACCTCGAAACAAGTGCGATCGAAGTGATTCGCCCCTTTGCCAACGGCGAGCAGGTGAACCCACAGTTCTCGCCGGATGGACGAAGCCTCTACTTCTTGGCGAACTACGATGGCTTCAAGGACATCTACCGTTATGAGTTTGACTCAGGCGATACGTACCAAATTACGCGTTTGCAAACCGGCGTCAGCGGCATCACCAAGCATTCGCCCGCGATGACCGTCTCGGCACAGAGCGGTCGGATGGTATTCTCGGTCTATTCGGACAACGGCTACGGCACCTACGCCCTCGAAATCG
>CAYYHN010000692.1:0-3083 GCA_964471245.1 uncultured Rhodothermaceae bacterium
AAGTGCTGTCCGGGCGAGCAGGTGAAGCACACGCCGGGCTCGTTCTCGCTCTCCAACCTCAACATGCGCCCAATCCTGCAGGCGAAAGGCTGCTGCCACATCGCGCCAGCGGTACGCGCCCAACGTCACCGCGAGCATAGTGCCAACAACGAGGATGAACGACGGCAAATCGAAAAAGAACAGCAGCCCTGCACCGTTAAAATGAAACGGTCCAAACTCTAAACTCGCTCCTGCCGCCACAAACAACAGTAACAAAACCCCGATGCTAACAACCGCGCGCATGATCGCTCCCTTTTCGTGTGTGATGCGCTAACGTAGCGACACGATTGCCAGAGTGCAAGAAGCACGGAGCACGGAGCACGATGTTGCGTCAACCCGACACCATACTCCTAGCCCCGTGCCCTGTGCCCCATGCTACCGCGTAAACAGCTTGTATAGCACCGGCACCACGAACAGTGTCATTACCGTCGAGACGAGCATGCCGCCGATGATGACGACGCCGAGTGGGGTCCACAGCGAGGAGCCGGTGAGCGTCAGCGGGAGGAGGCCGCCGATGGTTGTTAGGGTGGTCAAAATGATTGGGATGAAGCGCGTCTCCGAGGCGGTGCGGATGGCGTCGAGCACGGCTTCGCCCTTGGCGACGAGTTGGTTCGCGTAATCCACCAAGATGATGGCGTTGTTGATGACAATGCCGACGAGACTCGTCACGCCTATGAACGCAGTGAAGCTGAACGTGTAGCCCGTTGCAAACAGTCCGAGGATCGCGCCGATGATGGCGAGCGGGATGGCAACGAAGATGATCAGCGGCTGGCTGAACGAGCGGAACTGCAGCACGAGGATGCCGAAGATGCCGAACAGCGCGACGACGAGCGCCCGCAGCATGCCCGCAAAGCCTTCCTGCTGCTCCTCGATCTTGCCTGCTGCCACGTAGCGGTAGCCTGGCGGCCATGCGTAATCGTCCAGCCGCTCGATGGCTGCTGTCGTCACCTCCAACTCAGTGAAGTCGGCTTGCACGTCGGAGGTCACCGTGGCAGCACGCTCGAACTGGTAATGGTCGATGCGCTTGGGCACGGCCTCGAACTCGATCTGGGCAACCTGCCGCAGCGGCACCGATGCACCCGTGACGGATGAGACAGCGATACGGTCGAAGTCGGCGAGCGAGGGGCGCTCGTTCATCGGGAGGCGGACGACGATGTTTTGCTCTTCGCCCTCAGCGTCGCGGAACGTGGCGACGGGTAATCCGGCCATGCCTGCGCGTACCGTTCGGTCGATCTCGACTAGCGGAATGCCGAGCAGCCCGGCTTTGTCGCGGTTGATGCGTACGTGCAGGTCGGTCTTTGGCGTGCTCAGCGGGTTGTCGATGTTTTCCGTCCCGGCCGTCTCGCGTAGGATGCCCTCCACATCGTACGCCAGCGAAGCCAGCGTCTCGATTTCTGGCCCGATGATCTTGATGGCAATCGGGGCTTCTACGGGCGGGCCGTTCTCGAACTCGATGATGTTGATCTTCGCGCCCGGGAACGTAGCAAACTCATCTTTCAATGCGGGGACGAGCGTGCGCGCCGAGGCGTAGTCATCCAACTCCACCAAAAGCTGCCCGACGGTGCTTTTCTCGCGCTCGGGAATGATGTTGTAGTACACACGCGGGTTGCCACGCCCGACGTTGGTGGCGTAGCGCACGACCTCGGGCTGCTCGGCCAAGACGGCCTCGATGTACTTCGCCACGCGGTCGGTCTGCTCCAAGCTCGTGCCTTCTGGCGTCTCGATGTCGATCAGGAACTGCGCCTTCTCGGCTTTCGGGAAGAGCGTCACGCCGATCATGGGGAAGAGGCTGAGGCTGCCGAAAAGCGCGATGGTCGCCACGACGAGCACCACGGCGGGGCGGCGCAGCGAGAAGTCGATGGCGCGGCGGTACGGCCCGTCGACGAGGCGCTTCAGGAGGCGTTGCAGTGGGCCGGAAGCGATGCGGGCGTCCGGCTTGGCGAGTTGCTTCTTCGAGGCGAGGAAGCGGCTGGCGAGAAACGGTGTCATCACCAGCGAGACCAACAGCGAGGCCGCCAGCGCAAAGATCACCGTCACCGGCAGGCTGCGGATGAAGTCGCCACTGCCCGTCTGGATGGCGACCATCGGGACGAACGAGAGGATGGTTGTCGCCGTCGCTGCCACAATCGCCCAGCCAACTTCGCCCGTGCCGCGTATGGCGGCTTGCACCCGGTCGGCACCGGGCTTCAGGAAGCGTCCCGTGTTCTCCACCACCACGATGGCGTTATCGACGAGCAGGCCGAGGGCGATGACGAGGGCGACGATGGAGATCTGCTGGAGGCCGTAGCCGCTGTAGTCCACCAATGCAATCGCGATCAGAATGGACACCGGAATGGCGAGGATCACGATGGCTGAGGCGCGGAAGCCGAGCGCGATCAGCATCACAAAACCGACGAGCACAATCCCTTGGAAGAGGCTGCTGAAGAAGCCGTTGACGCGCTTGTCAACGCTGACCGACTGGTCGAACGCTGTCTCAAGGCGGATGTCCTCGGGCAGCGTCGCCGCGAAGTCGTCGAGGACCGGGCGGGCGGCGTCCATCACGGTGAAGATGTTGGTGCCTTTGCGTTGCACGACGGTCACGAACACGCTGCGTTCGCCCATGAACCGGGCGCGGTGCGTGTCGTCTTCGTAGGCAAACTGCACATCGGCGAGGTCTTCCAGATAGACGAGGTCGCCGCCGGGGCTAGGCACGATGGTGCGCCGGATGTCGTCGAGCGATTCGTAGTCGCCGCTCGTCTGGATGTTGAACCGGCGCGCGCCGAGGTCGACATTGCCGCCGGGGATGTTCTGTGCACTCGCTTGGACAGCCTGAATGACTTGCCCGAGACCCACCTGCCGCTTGCTCATCTCCTCCAAATCAAGGGCTACACGCACCTCTGGGTCGGGGTACGCCCACGTGTCGACGCGCTTGACGCCGCCGACACGTTCGAGGCGCTTCTGCAAGGTCTCGGCCTCGCGCTGCAAGCTGCGGTACGACGCATCCTCTGAGACCAGCGCGACCTGCAAGATCGTCACGTCGGTCGGTGAGGTCTGAATCACGTCGA
>CAYYHN010000693.1:0-3082 GCA_964471245.1 uncultured Rhodothermaceae bacterium
CTCTCCATCTGTGCGATGGACGCCACCGGCCACTTCGGCACGGCCCGCGCTATCGCCGAGAACCACCTCGACAACATAGCTGCCGTCTACCGCGACACCGGCACGTTTTGGGAGAGCTATGCACCCGAGGCCGCCAGTGCCGCGAACATTGCGCGGCCGGAATTCATTGGGTGGACAGGCTGCGGCCCGATTGCAGCGCTGATCGAAGTGATCCTCGGCATCCAAGTCGATGCCCCGAAGGGCCTGATTCGCTGGCGACACACACGCAACGACCGCCACGGTATCGAGCGCCTGATCTTCCGGGGTGCTCCCGTCGATCTGGTCTCGGATCCTGATACGCAGACGATGCACGTGACCTCGACGCAAGCCTTGACGCTTGTAGTGGAGCGGGCAGGCGAGACACACCACCTGCCGATCACTCCCGGCACCCACACGCTTTCACTCCCTTAGCCTAGTTTCCTACGATGCGATACGCTGTGCTTCTGCTGATGCTGTGTGGCCTCCTCACGGCCTGCGGTCGGTACCAAACCGAAGACGTACGGATGACCGGCTGGGTGTCCAGTCCCACCGAGGACGACCTCGTCCGTGGCATCGTAGACTCGTTCATGGTACGCCACCCGGATGTCTCGGTCAGTTACAATCCCATTCAGGCCAACTACCCCGAAAAAATCCAGTTGATGCTCGGGACGAACACGGCGCCGGATGTCTTCATGCTCGAAGCGTTCTGGGCCCCGACGCTCATCAACTTCGATGTGCTGCAACCGCTGGATGACTACATCGCCAGCGACCCCGACTTCGACCTCAGCGACTTCTCGCCCGCCTTGCTCGACGCTTTCCGCCACGAAGGCAAACTGTACGGCATCCCGAAGGACTATTCTACCCTGCTGTTGTTCTACAACCCGGAGATGTTCGCAGAGGCAGGCCTGACCGGTCCGCCGACCAACTGGGAGGAATTCGAAGAGTACGCCCGCATCCTCACAAAAGACACCGATGGCGACGGCCGGATCGACCAGTACGGTTTTGGGCTCGACCAGACGCTCGAATATTCGCTGCCGTTCATCTGGCAAAACAGTGGTCGCATCCTCGATGCCGAAGGTAATCTGCGGCTGGATGACCCCGCCCTCGTCGATGCCCTCAAATTCCTGCAACGGATGAAGCGTGCAGGACACGTCGTGCTGCCTACTGATGTCGGGGCTGCGTGGAATATGGATGCCTTGGGCCGCAAACGCGTGGCAATGACTATGTCCGGCGTCTGGGCGCTCAACTTTATGGAAGAGACGTTCCCCGACATCCCGTATGAAGTCGCGCAACTGCCCGTCGGCAAAGAAGCGAGTTCGATTGCGTTCGTCGTCGGCTACGTCATGCCCAAGCAAGCGACCTATCCAGAAGAGGGCTGGAAGCTGCTGCGCTACCTGACGAGCAAGGAAGGCCAAGAGACATGGGCCGAGGCAGGCATCGGGTTGCCGCCACGCGCCTCGGTCGTCGACGCTACCAACCTGACGGCGGACTCGCTGAAAGTAGCCTTCGTCGAAAGTGCCGCTGTCTCCCGCCCGTGGCAACTCGGCCCCAACCAACGCCTCGCCGACGAAGCCCAGACTGCTCTGCAAGCTATCTACATCCTCGACACCCCCGTCGAAGAAGCCCTTGAGCGCTTGGCGCGGCGATTGGACTAGGCACCATGCGCGCCTCGCACCCTTAGCGAGCCCCCACCCTCCCATGTGTGCGTTTCACGCACACCCATACGTGAGCAAAGCGAACACATTATGCCGCTTTCCGAAAAGACCAGCGAAGCGCTTACAGCGTACGCCTTCTTGCTGCCGCCTTTGATCCTAATGTCGATCTTTACGTTCGGCCCGATCATCTTCTCGCTGGCGCTGGCGTTCTACGACTGGAACCTGCTTACGACCGAGCGTTCGTTCATCGGCCTGCAGAACTTCTTCGAGCTTGCCACCGACGACGTGTTCTTCATCGCCCTGCGCAACACGTTCGTCTACGCCCTCGGCGTCGTGCCTGTGCAGACGATGCTGGCGCTGCTGTTGGCGCTGGCCGTCAACCAAGGCATTCCCGGGCAGGCCTTCTTCCGCGCCGCCTTCTACATCCCGGCCATCACCTCATCGGTTGTAACCTCGGTCATCTTCCTGTGGATCTACTCGAAAACAGGCCTGCTTAATTATATGCTGTCGTGGTTCGGCTTTGAGGGGCCGGACTGGATCGGCTCGCCGCGCTATGCCCTCGGTTCCATCATGGCGCTCAACGTGTGGTCCACCTCGGGGTATTTTATGATCGCCTTCCTAGCAGGCTTGCAAGGCATTCCGAGATCACTCTACGAAGCCGCTGAAGTCGACGGCGCAGGCAATTGGTCGAAGTTCTGGAACGTGACGGTGCCGAGCCTTCGCCCCACCATCTTCTTCGTCGTGACCCTTGGCCTGATTGGTTCCTTCCAGGTGTTCGACCAGATCTACGTGATGAGCAACGGGGGCCCCGTCAACGCGACGACGACAATGAGTTACTACATCTACAACAGCGCCTTCAAGTACTTCCGCTTCGGCTACGCGTCGGCTGCGTCCATCGTCCTATTCATCATCATCCTGATCTTCACCATCATCCAACGCCGGATCATCCAACCCGATGAAGCAACGTAGGGCTTGCGTGAGGGAGAATGGGAGACAGGGTGAGCGGGAGAGAGAGGGAAGAGGAAATGTATGAAACGAGGAAGACGATGAAGCGAAGAGAATTTGATACACCATACCCCATGCGCCTTGCCTTGCGCCCCATGCCACTAGCCCAAAGCGAGGCGTAGCCGAGCGTACGAACCACGAATCACGAACTACCAACACCCCCATGTCCGAAGCTGCCACCTTAGCGCCACCTGCCCCGGCTCAGCCGGTTCCGCTGAAGCGTCGCATCGCCGCAGTCCTGCGTAAGTCGTGGGCGTGGGCGTTGCTGATTGGGGCGACGCTGCTGTTTACGCTACCGTTCATCTGGTCGATCTCGATCTCGTTCAAGCCACCTGGAGACGTGTTCAGTTGGCCCATCCACCTGCGGCCTGCCCACGTACCGTTGGCGTACTACATGCGGATGT
>CAYYHN010000694.1:0-3078 GCA_964471245.1 uncultured Rhodothermaceae bacterium
ATTTCTACCTCGCCGAAGCGCCCGGCAGCGACCTCACGCTCGACATCCTCGACGCTGATGGCGCATTGATCCGTCGGTTTTCCGTGGGCGATGACGCGGCACAGGATGACACCGACGATGCCCCCGTGATGCACACCGAACGCACCGCCGCCGGACCCGTGCCGCAGGAAGAACTCCGCGCCAAGGCTGGGCACAATCGGTTCCGCTGGGACATGCGCTACCCCGGCACGTGGGCGAACGGCAGCATCCGTGGCGACGGGCCACTCGCAACGCCTGGCACGTATCAGGTGCGTCTCACCACTGGAGGGACATCACAGACGCAGACGTTCACGCTCCGCATCGATCCCCGCGTCGCCGCAGACGGCATCACGCAAGCGCACCTCGACGCCCAACTCGCCTTCAACCTCGAAGCACGTGACACCATCAGCGAAGCCCGCAACGCTGGGCAGCAGGTAAAAGCCGCCTACGAGGCCGATAGCACCAACGCTACGCTCACACGCCTGCACGCGGCCTTCTTCATGAAGCAAGGTGGCAGCTACCAAACGCCGATGCTGATCGACCAACTCGGCTACCTCTACAGTATGACCCGCCGCGCCGACCAGCCGCCGGGCCAAGATGCCTACGAGCGTTTGGAGACATTGCAAGCGGAACTCGCCGCGTTGATGGCGGAGTGGGAGACGATGCAGCAAGGCTCGGGTGGGTAGCGGATACATGGATAGATAGAGTGGACGTAAACCGACGTAAGGCAATAACATCACTTATAGGCGCAGTGATGTTATTAACCCATATTGCCTATGCTCAAACAGGTGGCCATTGGCTTGATGTATTTGCTCAGCCCAATGGCGTGAAGGGTTCTGTTTATGCAATGGTACACGATGCTCATGGCAACTTGATTGTGGGTGGTTCCTTTGAGCAGGTTGGTGAGGTCCTCGCTCGCAACATCGCAATGTGGAATGGGCAGCGTTGGATGCCTGTCGGCGAAGGTTTTAATGGGACGGTATTTGCGCTTACGTTGAGTGAAACTGGACAGCTTTATGCAGGTGGGAATTTCACCGAAGGTAATGGCAATCCCATCAGCAGAATAGCGCGATGGGACGGTACGAATTGGCATGCCCTTGGTAATGGTGTGTCTAACTTTATAGCGTCCAACCCAGCTGCAGTCTATGCGATGGCTTTTAATGAAGCTGGTGTCCTGTTTGTAGGAGGCGATTTTTCTCGGGCAGGGAGTGGTGAGGCCAGTGGAATTGCCACGTGGGATGGATCAACGTGGCAAGAGTTTGGCAGCGGAGTGCGCGGATTTGGCTGTCTTGACTTGAGACTAGACAATGTATATGCCGTTCATTTTGACAAGGATAACAATCTAGTTATTGGCGGCCTGTTTGAGGAAGCAGGTAGTATAACGGCTAATGGTATTGCACGCTGGGTAGATGACACGTGGCAGGCTCTAGGCGACGGCGTCAAAGTTTCACGATGTGGTTCTGTGCGCACCATTACCAGCTACGAAGGAGCGTTGTATATCGGGGGGAGCTTTTCCCTAAACGCAAATGAAGATGTGACTGACCTTGCTATGTGGGATGGGGTAGCATGGCAAAGTCTCGGCCAAGGTGTGGGCGGCAACCCAGCGAGTGTTCAAATACTCCATGCACATGCGACAGGTTTATTTGTAGGAGGGCGGTTTTCTGAAGCAGGTAGTACACCTGCAAACAGTGTGGCGAAGTGGATGGGGGGTACATGGACAAGCTTGGGCGACGGGGTCGGCAATGGCACAACACAGCTGTACGCTATCGAAAGCAATGGGTCGCTTGTGTATGTAGGAGGAGAATTCGTACGTACAGCAGGTGGTGTACCTGTAGAAGGGTTAGGTCTGTGGGAGATTACCTCAGGGACATCGGTTGAGTTGCTGCCGCGCAGTGAGACTACTATTTCTGTCTATCCCCACCCTATCGAAGGAAGAGGCACCATTGAACTTGCTCAAGATGAAGCAGGGTGGTATACCGTACAGATTACGAATCTGCTTGGCCAAGTTATGTTTGAACAGCAACGTTGGAGACACGTAGGACAATCTTGGTTATTCAATTGGCCCGAAGAAACATATCCCTCAGGAATCTACGTGTTGTGTGTGTACAGTCCACAACGCAAGCATGAAAGGCTCATTGTGTTGATTGACTGAGCAGAGTAGCATATACGACAGCGTACCAATCCGAAGCTCCTATCGTCATCGTGCAGTCCCCATTTCTTGTCATCGAAAGTCTGCGGAAGCAATACGGTCGTGAGGCTGTGCTGCACGGGGTTGATGTAGGTGTTGCTGAGCATGAGACGTTGAGCGTGCTGGGGCCTTCGGGGTGTGGGAAGACGACGTTGCTCAAGATTATTGCGGGGCTGGAGCAGCCGGATGCGGGGCGTGTGCTGTTGCGCGGGGTGGATGTGACGCACCAGCCGCCACAGGCGCGGGGCATCGTGTACCTCTACCAAGAGCCGCTGCTGTTTCCGCATCTCAATGTGTTCGAGAATGTCGCGTTTGGGCTGCGGCTGCGCAAGACGCCTGCTGCTGAAGTCAGGCAGCGCGTGACAACGCTGCTCGACGAGCTCGGCATCGCGAGCCATGCGGAGAAGCGGCCGGACCAGCTTTCCGGGGGGCAACGGCAGCGCGTAGCGTTTGGGCGGGCCATCATCATCAACCCGGTTCTGTTATTGTTGGATGAACCGTTCGCGGCGCTCGATACAGAGATTCGCGCGGTGATGCAGCAGCTTTTTCAGCGGTTGACGCGGCAATACCAGATCACGTCGCTGTTCGTCACGCACGACCTGAAAGAGGCACTCATCGTCGGCGATCGATTTGGGCGGATGGATCGCGGCACGTTGCACGTGTATGCCGATCGTAACGCGTTCATTAAAGATCCCGACACAGGCGTTCAGCAAGAAATTACCTTTTGGGAAAACCTGAACGCTTCCTCATGACATCTGCTCAGAATGCTGTCGCTGTCATCCTCGGCAGCGCCTTTCATGGCGAAGGCCTCGCTGGCCTCACGCTTGCGCCTATCGACGTTGCCACGCCGTTTGGTCCGTGCCGTCTACATC
>CAYYHN010000695.1:0-3072 GCA_964471245.1 uncultured Rhodothermaceae bacterium
CTTGCATGGCCTGCATCGCGGCACGCACGCCGTTGTCGTGATGCACCTGCCGTAGTGCGTCGCCTTGCTCTGTCTGAAAGCCTTTGCGCTCCATGCCGGCCGCTGCCCCAAGCTTGGGTTCTGGCTGCTTGTCAATCTGGCGTTTCTCGTAGGATTGATGATGCGCCCGGTAGCGATCGCCCGTATCGGTCATGAAGCGGTTGACCGCCTCGGCGAACCGCTCTTTCCATGTCACAAGCTGGCTCTTGTGATTCCAGTCGCGGTTTTTGTTGCCGAACGCTGCTCCCTCAATCGGGCGTAGCGTGAGCATCACATGGGCGTGCGGATTGCCTTGCCCGTCACTGGACGGGGCTTCGTGAAAGCTCACATCGGCAATCATCCCTGCCTGTACAAAGTTATCGTTCACATACTCGCGCACCAGTGCGCGTTGTTGTTCCAGATTAAGCGAGCGCGGGAGCACCAGAATCCCTTCACGGGCTAGCTGGGCATCCTTGCGCTTCTCGTTGTGCTCCACCGTGTTCCACAGGGTGGAGCGGTCATATACCCACTTAGGCGCACCCTCCGGTGCGAAGATTTCCGTATGGACAATCCCATGCTTACGGGTGTAATCATGCATCGTGTCATGACGGGCATCATAGAGCCGTTCACCCGCCCGGTACGCTGCCGCAGCGACGGCAGACCGTCCTGCCTTCCGGCTAATTACCTGCATGTGTAGGTTGGCGTGCATCGCCTCCTCCCCGATTTATCGTCATCTCCTGAGCGTAGCGAAGGGCGCGTATATACATCGCATACGATGTGACGCGCCTGACGGTCGCCCAATGATGCCGTTTTAGTGTACTGAATCGCTGTTAATATACTCTTACTTGAGGGATATTTTCTGGTTGCACCTTTAGTGTTCCGTTAACATATTGGGAGAGGTAAATTACTCCTTGCCGATAGCAAGTATGCAATTCCCTCTCGATGCGCCTTTATGTGCGCTCTCACCGCATCCCTCGGACCGCTTTACCATCCGGCAGGCCTGCGAGGGCGTGCAGGTGTTTGGTGGGATTGGTTCTGGTAAGACCAGCGGTAGCGGCCAGGCGCTCGCCAAGGCGTTCCTACGCGCAGGCTTTGGAGGGTTGGTCTTGTGTGCCAAGAAGGACGAACGCGCCACATGGGAGCGTTACGCAGCCGATACCGGCCGATCCGATTCCCTGATGATCTTCGATGCGTCGGGTCGCCGCCAGTTCAATTTCCTGTCATATGAACGCAAGCGCCCCGGCGAGGGAGCCGGACTGACCGAAAACATCGTGCGGTTGTTTACCACCTTGCTAGAGGTGAGCGAGCGGAGCAAGGGTGGTCAGGGTGAGCAGTTCTGGATACGCGCGCTTCAGCAGCTTTTGAGGAATGCGGTTGATCTGTGCTCGATTGCGCGCGGTGAAGCCTCCGTTCCCCTGCTCTACGACGTGATTATGTCGGCACCGCTTAGTGCGGAGGAAGTCCATAGCCCCGACTGGCAAGCGGATTCGCTGTGTTACCAGCTGGTCGAGGAAGGCGAGGTGGCCGAGAAAGACGTATGGGAAACCTACGATTTCGAGAGCACCGCGCGATACTGGTTGCGCGAGTTTCCGCAACTGTCCGAGCGTACCCGCTCGATCATTGTCGCCATGTTTACGGGGATGGCCGAGAACTTCCTACGTCGCCCCTTCCGGCGGTTATTCTGTGATAAGACCACGATCATCCCGGAAATGACGCATAAGGGCATGGTGATCGTGATGGATTTGCCTGTGAAGGAATGGGGCGACGCCGGACGGGCAGCACAGGTAATGTTCAAATATATCTGGCAGCAAGCTGCCGAGCGGCGCGACGTGGCCGCCAATCCCCGTCCGGTCTTTTTGTGGATCGACGAGGCGCAGAACTTCGTGTCGGACTACGATATGCAGTTCCAAGCCACGGCGCGTTCCTCGCGCTGCTGTACGGTGTGCCTGACGCAGAACCTACCTAACTACTACGCCGAGTTCGGCGGCCAGAAAGGCAAGTACCGAGCCGATAGCTTGGTCGGCAACCTGCAAACCAAAATCTGGCACGCCAATTCCGACCCGGAAACCAACCGCACGGCCGCCGACACCATCGGCAAGTCATGGCAGCGCCGCAAAGGCGAGAGCATGAGCGCCAGCGCCAAAGGGGCGAATGTTGGCGAGTCGTTCCAAGAGAGCTTCGATTACGAAGTGCCCCCGATTGAATTTACCAAACTCCGCAAGGGCGGTCCTGCCAACGGTCTTCAGGTGGAAGCCATTGTGTTTCAAAATGGCCGCATCTGGGGGCAGAGCAACCGCACATGGCTACGCACCTTCTTTCAGCAAAACCAATGAGTGACCGAATAGCAGTAAAAAACCCCTTGGAAGAGGTCTTCAACGCAAGCAACTTCACCAACCGTAAAAACCTCTGGTCGGGATTGGATGCGTGGCAACACCTCTTGTTCGTGCTGTACCTCCTCTACTGGATTGCGGGGTTCTTCTCGATCAGTATGGTGGTATTCACCCGCCGCGACTTTGGCGAGCGGTATCTAAGCTGGCTCAACATCTTTGCTGGGTGGACGGTGATGGGCGTGTTCAACACCATGTCCTTTTTTGGAAATGACGATGGGGGGACATGGCTATTCTACCCGTTTTACCTTGGCTTTCTGGGGCTATGTGTCGTGCATCGCTTGATGATCGTGCGCCGTCGTCGAAAGGGCGAGCAGTGGCATAGCCTCTATTCGGGTACCCCCCACCCGGAGTTATGGCGCTTGATCCCGTTACGCCTGAGTGAATCCACGGTCAAAGGCTGGTTGGAGCCGCTGGCACTGATTATCCTTGGCGGTATGCTGATGGGAACGGCAGGCGGGTTGATTGGCCTATGGGTGTTGCTCTCGGGCGTGGCCTATTGGCTGCGTGAGCAGATCGAGAGTTACCACAGCCAGCAGCACATTCTAGATCAAATCGATTCGGCCATCGAAGGGCGCTACTTGCGCGATGTGTTGACGCACAAACCCGCCAAAGAAACCGCAGGCTTTAGCCTCCCGAAAGCAGGGATTCAAGTAATCGAGGGTGC
>CAYYHN010000696.1:0-3063 GCA_964471245.1 uncultured Rhodothermaceae bacterium
GGCTGTATTCCATCGTCAGGCGAACGGCGGTTTGTCCATTCACCTCCCGGACGCGCAACGTGCCGGACGCTTGCTTAAAAGGTGGCATCTTTTTGCCGTCAACAATAGCGATTTTCATGTAGTCGTAGTCCCGCCATGCGATGGCCTTTTCAAGGACTTCTCCCATAGGTAGCAGCTCGCACACACGGCTGGCACCAACCCCGGTTTTTTGTTCGGTTGTGTAGTACGATTTCTTGACGCCGGGGTGGAAATTTTGGACGCCGCCAAGGTCAGCGAGGATATGCCATACGCGCTTACGGGGCGCGTCAATGCGGATTTCTTGTGTGATGGTTGTCATGATCGGTTCTCCGTACGTGGTATAGAAACGACAAGGAAGCCGCTGCCTGCTGAGCCACGGCGTATGGGGCGTTTCTGCTCAGCAGGCTACGGGACGTGTGGGGTTACATGGAGGCCTTTGTGGCCGCTTGGGCTACGTTGTCTACCAATTCTGTGATGGCGTTGTTGACAAACGCGAGGTACTCGGCTTCCGTCATGTCGGGGTTTTCGATGAACGCGTCATAGGTAGAGGTCCACACGATCTTCGACTTTTGGTAGCCAAGGTCAACGACGGTAAAGGTGTTCACGGTGCCCTGCACCGGAGCGCCTTCGTCTAGCGAGTAGGCGTAGGTGCGTGTGGCGTCGTCGAAGGCGACGATGGTCTCTTTGAAGCACCCCTTCCCGTCAGGTGTGTAGCACACGCGCTGGCCGCCAATACCTTTAGCCCCGTTCCATTCGACGCGACCGATGAAGGACGAGTAGTGGTCGATGTCGTCCATCGTCCGAAGTGCTGACCAGACGGCATCGGCGGAGGCGTCGAGGACACGCGTGTGGGTGGCTTTGGCGCTAGCTAGGTCTTGCATAGAAGTCTGTGAGGTTGGGGTTTGCGAGGTTGTGCTCATGGGTTAATGCTCAATCTTTATGGGGAAAATGCGGCATCCGTCGCCAAATGGGTGTTGATCCTGCAAGCGGCGGATGCGCCTAGAACACTGCTTACATAGAGGCCTGTGCGGCGGCTTTGGCGACGTTGTCTACCATCTCGGTGATGGCAGTGTTGACGAACGCGAAGTACTCATCCTTCGTCATCTGCGGGTTCTCTATGAACATGTCGTAGTTGGAAGTCCAGACGATCATAGACGTTTTGTAGCCAAGGTCGACGACGTTGAATGTGTTCACCATTCCCTGAACCGGGGCACCTTCATCCAGCGAGTAGGAGTAGGTGCGGTTATGGTCATCGAAGGCCACAACGGTCTCTTTGAAGTAGCCCGTTCCGTCGGGTGTATAACAGATCCGTTGGCCGCCTACGTCTTTTGGGCCAGTCCATTCGACCCGGCCAATGAAGGACGAGTACAGGTCGATGTCGTCCATCGTGCGAAGCGCTGCCCAAACGTCGTCGGCTGAGGCCTCGATCACCTGCGTATGGGTGAGGTTAGCGTCTGCGTTTTGGGCATGTGTGTGGTGTGCATTGAGCCCGAAGCCAAGGACAACCAAGAGGATAAGGGTTTTGATAGCTTTCATGATGTTTCGTAGTTAGGTAGAGGATCGGTCGAAAAGGTGATCTGCTAGGCCGGGAGGAGCTGCGTTAGGCGTGCACGTAACTCGGCGCGTGGGGCGGTCCCAAACACATGGTCGACGACTTCGCCCTTGTCGAAAAAGAGCAGTGTGGGGATAGATTGAATGCCAAAGCGACCGGTGGTCTCAGGGTTTGCTTCGGCATCAATCCGGCCCACGAGGGCACGCGGTGCAAACTCCTTGGCCAACACGTGGAGACACGGCGTCATGATGTGATACAGGCCGCTCCACGTTGTACCGAACGCTACGAGTGCTGGGACGGCTGCTTGAAGCACGTCGTTCTCGAAGTTGATGTCGGTTAAGGTGCGCAATGGTTTGGCCGGCTTCATCGGACTAGCGTATCTGAGGTTGCAGATCGAGTCCTTCCAAGACAAAGCTGGTGCCAAAAACATAAACAGCTACTTAGCCATGTGTCTAAGTAGCTGTTTATAAAATAGATGTGCTAGGCCAGTTTGATGTGGTCAGGAATGTTTGTTCACGTTTAGTGTTCCCGATATATCGGGAATATACGATATGTCAGGAGAAGCTAGCTGTGCGTTGGATGCCTAGTTTTTTCATGCGGGACTCCAGCGTTGTAGGCTTCATGTCGAGCAATTGGGCTGCCCCATGCGGTCCACTGACGCGGCCGCCGGTTTGCTCTAGAGCATGCAAGATGTGCTGGCGTTCCATCTCGCGCAACGTCGGAAAAGCTGTGTTGGGCGTTGCTTGTGGCGCGAACCAGTCGCCGAGTTCGAGCTTACTGCCTCGGCTGATAATAACGGCGCGCTCGACGATGTTTTCCAGTTCACGCACGTTGCCTGGCCAGGTGTAGCGCTCCAAAGCCCGCATGGTGCCTTTGGAAATTTGGTTGATGGTCTTGCCAATCTTGGCACTGTATTTTTCCACGAAGTGTTGCACGAGCAGCGGGATATCACCCCGTCGCTCACGTAGCGGAGGCGGATGCACAGGGAACACATTTAGGCGGTAGTAAAGGTCTTGCCGGAAGGTGCCTTCTGCAACAGCTTGTGCTAAGTTGCGATTCGTTGCAGCGATCACACGGACATCGACATGTTGCGTGCGTGTATTGCCTAAACGCTCAAATTCGCCTTCTTGCAGCACGCGCAGGATTTTGGCTTGTAGTGCGAGCGGCAGGTCGCCCACCTCATCTAAAAACAGCGTGCCGCCATCAGCCAACTCGAACCGACCAATCTTGCGGGCGAGCGCACCTGTGAATGCACCTTTCTCGTGCCCAAAAAGCTCGCTCTCGATCAAGTTGGTTGGCAAGGCTGCGCAGTTGACTTTCACCAGTGGGCGCTTGCGCCGGGGGCTAAGGTTGTGGGTCGCGCGCGCTAGCAGTTCCTTGCCCGTCCCGGTTTCACCTAGGATGAGCACCGTCGCATCCGTCGCAGCCACTTGCTCGACCTGTGCAAGAACCTTCTTGAAGGTAGAGCTCTGGCTGATGATGTTTTGAAAGTT
>CAYYHN010000697.1:0-282 GCA_964471245.1 uncultured Rhodothermaceae bacterium
GGCATGGAGCAGCGGCCCGTGGGCGATGGCGGCGGAGCCGGCGGCCATGCCGGCGGGCTCGCGGTTGGGCGAGGCGACGGAGCCGGTATCGAGGTGGTCGCGGCCGATGACGAGCGGGGCATCGACCTTCCCGTTCTTCACGAGCCAGTTGAACCGTGCGCCCATCTCAGCACGCTCGCCGTATTCGAGCCAGCAGATGCGGGACGGCAACCCTTGGAAATGCACCTTCTCTTGCGCCTTCCGGATCCAGCGGGCGAGGCTCTCGTTGTGTGGAAACGTCTC
>CAYYHN010000697.1:319-858 GCA_964471245.1 uncultured Rhodothermaceae bacterium
TGTCGGCGGGGTTGCCGGAGAGGGCGGCCCAGCGGAAGGGGCCGGAGCCTTTGCAGAACAGCGGGCGGATAAACGCAGGCACGAACCCTGGAAAGTCGAATGCCTGCGTCATGCCCCGCAAGTCGGCAACTTGGCCGCGCAGGTTGTTGCCATAGTCGAACGTGATCGCGCCGAGCGCCTGCAAGTCGAGCATCGCTTGGACATGTGCTTGCATCGAATCGAGCACGGCGTCTTGGTAGCCTTCGGGGTCGATATTCCGACGAATGGATGCTTGCTGGAGCGTATGCCCGGTCGGGATGTAGCCGAGCTTGAGGTCGTGCGCCGAGGTCTGGTCTGTCAGCACATCGGGGACGATGTTGCGGCGGACGAGCTCGGGCAGCACGTCAGCGATGTTACCTACGAGGCCGACGGATAGTGCTTCGCCGTTGGCTTTGGCCGTCAGCACACGGCTAAGGGCGTCGTCGAGGTCGGTGCTCATCACGTCGCAGTAGCCCGTCTCGACGCGGCGCTGGATACGCGTTGGGTCGACGTCGACGCCG
>CAYYHN010000697.1:868-3058 GCA_964471245.1 uncultured Rhodothermaceae bacterium
AGGAAGGCGGCGCCGTTCATGGTGGCCGCCAGCGGTTGGGCACCGCCCATCCCGCCGAGGCCTGCCGTCACCACCAGCCGACCTTCGAGCGAGCCGCCAAAGTGCTGGCGCGCGCATTCGGCGAACGTCTCGTACGTGCCTTGCAGAATGCCCTGCGTCCCGATGTAAATCCATGAACCCGCCGTCATCTGGCCGTACATCGTCAGGCCCATCGCGTCGAGCCGCCGGAATTCATCCCAGTTGGCCCAGCGCGGTACGAGGTGCGCATTCGCAATCAGCACACGCGGCGCTTCCTCATGCGTCCGAAACACGCCGACGGGCTTGCCGCTCTGCACCAGCAGCGTCTCGTCGTTTTCCAGCCGTTGGAGCGTCTCGATGATTTTGTGGTAGCAGGCCCAGTTCCGCGCAGCCTTGCCGCCACCGCCATATACGATCAGGTCTTCGGGGCGCTCGGCCACATCGGGGTCGAGGTTGTTCATTAGCATGCGCATGGCGGCTTCTTGGTGCCAGCCTTTGCAGTGCAGCGTCGTGCCGTGGGGCGCACGGATCGGTGTATCGCTTGATATGCTCATCTCTCCTCAGTTTTTGCGGCAAGGTACGACGTGGCGTGACAAAAGCGCTTCTAGCTAGGGAGGAGACACAAGCCTTTTGTGTTGGGCTTCAAAATATCTTCAAAGAGTAGAGTTTTAGATCGCTTGGTATGTGCCGATACCGTGTTTGGCGATTACGCCCATTCGCCATGCTACGATTGCTCTCCTTCACTTCTTGGGGGAGCCCTCTTTCAATCCACTGGTATCACATGAAGATCGTGCAGTTTCATCCATACCTGTTACACGTCGTCCCGCGTGCGGGCATCCTACTTGTTCTGATTCTATTTCTTTCCGCTTGCTCAGACAACCTCTCAAGTGTACAGCAAGCCAGCGAGGAAGAATCGCTTACCTCGAATATCGTCGAGACTGACGGCGACAAAGGGCGGAACCTCCACCTGATGGAACGTGCACACGTCGCAGGCAAGCACGGCAACTCCATCCGCCTGATTATCTCCATCCAGAAAGTCCTTGAGCGATTTAAGGTGCTCGAGCGGTACAAGGTTCTGGAGCGCTTCAAAGTCTTGGAACGCTTCGAGTACAACCAAACCCTCAACGGCTACGCCATCGACGTGACCGACACATGGGGACAAGGTGACTACAACCAGTTTCTGAGCCTCCTCGAAAACGATCCCGACATCCTTTGGTACGAGCCCGACTTCTCCGTCAGCTTGCCTGAATCAGAAGCTGGTGGCCAGAGCGGTGGGCAGCAGGTACCATGGAGCGTTGCTGCCATCGGGGGCCTCGAAAGCTGGGTTCAGTCTGGTGACGGCATGGGTACCGTCGATGTAGATGTCTACGTGCTCGATACCGGTGTCGATCATCCTGACATCAACACGGTCGCCAACATTGACTTTCGTTTGGATGTCAATGACGCGACGGACCGTGATGGGCACGGTACGCACGTGGCCGGCATCATCGGTGCCGTCGATGACACGGATGACCTAGTGGGTGTGGCTCCGGGTGTGCGGGTGCACAACCTGAAGGTGCTCGGTGATGATGGTAAGGCAGACGTGTCGGTAGCCCTAGCAGCTGTCGAACACATCACGGCGCAAAAGAAGGCAAATCCTTCTAAGCCGATGGTGGTAAACATGAGTTTGGGCGAAGACATTGGCACAAGCAACTACACGGCACTCGATGAGGCGATTGAGGCATCGATTGCAGCAGGCGTAGTCTATGTGATTGCAGCGGGTAACCAAGGCAAGAACACAGCGCACATCACGCCCGCACACGTAGCTCCGGCGATCACCGTGGGCGCGTATGATGTGGCGGGCGACTTCGCCTCGTTCTCGAACCGTGGCGGTCGGGTGGATATCTTGGCCCCGGGTGTGGGCGTGGTATCCTTGAAGCCGGGCTCGGGGCTGGCACAAATGGACGGCACGTCAATGTCGGCGGCACATGTGACGGGTGCAGCAGCGCTGTACATGGCGCAGAACCCGACGGCATCTCCCGCGCAAGTGCGTACCGCTTTGTTGGAGCGCGCGCAGGAGTTTGTGAATGGCACGCCGAATAATACGACGAACAAGAGCGTGTGGGTCGGTGCCGACAACATGGCGATGAACGGCAGCTTCGAGTCTGGCAAAGATCGCTGGGGCAACATGGG
>CAYYHN010000698.1:0-3044 GCA_964471245.1 uncultured Rhodothermaceae bacterium
AGCCAACGGCCGCGGCGCTCAGCAACGAGGCGCTCGAATGCCATCAACCCTTTCGTGCGCCGCTATACCAACTACACGAATACGTGATGTTTCAATCAAGTTGTACACAAATCCTGTGTTTTTTTTCGTCTTCCATTATTGATAAAACCCCTTTTCTCGGGCAGCATCCAGATAGGGGCACGCAACATGGCTTCCGAGAGGTCTCGCTCCTGCGTGGAGAATCCAAAGTTTAGAGACCGCATCTCGTACAGCGCTCTAAAGGCGCTCATGCTGCGCGAGTAGGCTCTTGCCACCGGAGCCACTATAAATTTTTCCTATGATTCCCCGCGCTGTCCTATGCGTTCCCGCTTCGTTTTTGCCTTTGCGACGCTTCTAGTCCTTGGTGTGCTCCCTGTTTCCGCTCAAACCCTGACTATACTCGACATTCACGCCGATGATACATCGGGTGAGACCGATGGCAGCTTCTCGGTACAAACCCACTTAGAGGGTATTACAGTCTCTGGAGAACCAACCATGGTACTCAGCCCTGATGGACGGCATATCTATGCGACTGCATTATCCGACGATGCTGTTACCGTCTTTGGCAGGGAAACGGATAGCGGGAGTGCCAACTTTGGCAAGCTTACCCTTATCGAGGTACATGCCGATGATGCATCGTCGGAGACTGACGGCAGCCCTATTGCACAAACGCACTTGGAATCTACGACTGGTATTGCCATCAGCCCCGACGGACACCACGTTTATGTGAGCGCTAGTGAAGACGGTGCCGTAACGGTCTTCAGCCGTGAAACCAATAGCGGGAGTGCCAACTTTGGCAAGCTCACCCTTGTTGAAATCCATGCCGATGACGCGTCCCCCGAAACGGATGGCAGCCCTATTGCACAAACCCACTTAGACGCTGCAGGAGCTATCCATGTGAGTGCTGATGGCCGCCACGTGTATGTATTAAGTGGCGAAGACGATGCCGTGACGGTCTTCAGCCGCGAGACCAACAGTGGCAGTGCCAACTTCGGCAAGCTCACCCTTGTCGAGATCCATGATGATGACGCGTCCCCCGAGACCGACGGCAGCACTACAGCGCAAACGCATTTGGATATCCCGGCAGTGCTAACGATGAGCCCTGATGATCGGCACGTGTATGTGACATCAGCTCTCGATTTTGCAGTTACAGTCTTCCAGAGAGATCCCAATAGTGGGAGCCTTTCCCTAGTCGAGATCCACGAAGACAATGAATCGGCCGAATCGGATGGCATGCCTATAGCGCAAACCCATCTCCAGAGCGCTCGTTCGATTCAGATAAGCCCTGATGGACGGCACGTATATGTGCTTGGTTTCTTTGACTTTGCCATGACCGTATTTAGCCGCGAGGCCGATAGTGGCAGCCCAAACTTCGGCAAGCTTACCCTTGTTGAAATCCATGATGACGACACAGCGGATGAAGCGGGCGGCAGCCCGATTGAGCAGACGCACTTTTTTGGACCTATTCAAGTCGGCGTTACCAACTCACATGTCTTCGTGGGTAGTGCTGATCACGCCATTACGCTCTTTAGTCGCAACAACGACCCTTCAAGTCCCAATTTCGGCAAGCTGTCTCTAGTAGGCATTTATGATGACGACACAGCTACAGAGACCGATGGCAGTCCCATAGAGCAAACCCACCTTAGTAACGCCACCAATCCCATAGTCAGCCCTGACGGGCGACACCTTTATGTTCGCTCTTCTATCGACCATGCCATATCTGCATTTACTGCGTCCTTTCCGCTGAAACCCTTCGTCCAACTCAGCGGAACTGCGGGCGAGGATGGCACCGATGCCGGATGGCGCATGCTCGGCAGCTACATCCAAGACCTCACCCGCGCCGACATCCAAGGCGTCTCCTTCACCTCTACCTCCGCCAGTGGCAACGACATCCTCCAGACGTGGGATGGCGCTGCCTTCCAGCATTCCAGCAGCACCACCCAACTCGCACCGGGCACCGGCTTCATCGTCTATGTATTCGACGATGCGACCGACCCCATCAACACCACGCTCAACATCAACTATGCTGGTGAACCCAACGTCGGTGATGTCCAAGTGACCGGCTTCAACACCGCCAACACGTTCGAACTGCTGGGCAACCCCTACGACAAGAGCTACGACCTCTCCTCGCTCAACCTAACCGACCAAGGCTTCAACGCCGCCGTGCAGATCTGGAACCCCGCCTCGGGCGGTAGCTACCAGACCGTCACCCAGCAAGCCGGCACGGCTGATGTAATCGGCATGGGCCAAGGCTTCTTCGCACAGCGCAGCACGCCGGGCTCCGGTGCAGACAACCTCACCTTCGACGACACAGGCATCACCGGCGGCGGCACCTTGGTGGCTAAGCAAGCCAGCGAAGTCGCCACGCTCGGCTTCGAGGTGCAGGGCACCGTCGGGGACGAACCCGTTTTCGATGCTGCGGCCACGCTCTTCTTCGCTGATGAGGCCACACTAGGCTGGGATGTGGACGAAGCGCAGAAGCTACGCCCACTCCGCGCCACCTACGCGGCGGCCAGCTTCATGGGCCTGCGCGGGCAGGACGAGGTCGCGCTCGCCCAAGCCAGCTACCCGCTCACGCTTAGCGGCCCTGTCACGATCCCGCTCGCCATCACAGCCGAAGGCGGTAACGGTAACCTGACGCTGACATGGCCACGCTGGGAGCAAATCCCTGAGACATGGGCCATTGAATTGATCGACCACGCCACGGGCACGGTGCTCAACCTGCGCCAAGCCGAGCAGTACAGCTTCAGTGTAGCAGGCACGCCGGGCAAGACGGCCCCAGATGCCGTGCAGGTCCCCCAAGCTGAACCGCTCACCGCTGCTGTGGCGACCGATGCCCGCTTCACGCTCACGCTCAACCCAAGCATGAGCACCTCGGTCGAAGGCGAGCAGCCCGAAGCATTCGCGTTGCTGGGTGCCTACCCGAACCCGTTCAACCCGACCACGACGATCCGCTATCGCCTCGGCAGCCAGAGCGCGGTACAGCTAACGGTGTACGACGCGCTGGGCCGTGAAGTGGCGGTACT
>CAYYHN010000699.1:0-1262 GCA_964471245.1 uncultured Rhodothermaceae bacterium
TACACTCTTTCCCTACATCCCCGCCATGGCCTTCCATCATGTGGAACGGCTCGATATCATTAAAATGATTCGGCTGAATGTAGCTCTCGACCTTGGCCCCATCGACTTGTTGCCACCCATCAAGCAAGTAGCCGACTTGGTGGTGCAATCGCTACGGAAGCGCACCATTGTGCCGCGCATCCAAGAGACGCTTGATCATATCCAGTTATTTGACGGCTTACTCGAAGAACAGAAACGCCGCATTGCTACGTTTTGCTCGGTGGCAACCTTCCGCAAAGACGAGGTCATCTTTAGGGCTGGTGCTCCCGGCGATGCCGTTTATATGTTGCTCAGCGGTACCGCTGGCGTATCATTCAACGACTTCAGCAGAGACGTGCTCTTGGTGCATGCAGGGGATTGTTTGGGCGAGTTGAGCCTCGTCACGGCTGAAGCGCATTCGGCGACAGCTTATGCCAAAACAGACATGGAAGTAGCCATTCTCCCTAAAGAAGCACTTCGCACACTGATTCGCCAGCGTCCATGCATCGGGGTCCACTTGTATCGCAACCTTGCACGTGCCTTAGCAACCAAACTGCGTCACACTGACAAAATACTGGTACATGCGGCCGCTCTACTGGAATCGTAAGATGATTGGGGCCTTTATCTTGCGATCCCGTCGTGTCAAATTCCTGCATAGTCAGTTGACAACTGATGGCGCGGATGCGAACTTGTGTCCTCATGCCCGGGTGGCGGAATTGGTAGACGCGCCGGATTCAAAATCCGGTTCCCCTTAAAGGAGTGTGGGTTCGAGTCCCACCCCGGGTACAAAACACTAGCCCCAAGTAACGTATTTACAGTTGCTTGGGGCTAGCTTTTTTTGTACGGCTATGATGAGGGGTACGGATTTCCCACATTTATCCTTCAAATACCTCCATATATGTAAGGTCTACCCAATCAATTCCCACACAGCGACCGACCGCCGATTACTAAAACCGTGATAGGTTATCGTAGGCGGTTGCGGCGGGATCATCTACCTATATGGTAATCTTTCAACCTCGGGCACACATGGCTAGCCCCAAGCAGCTGTAAATGCTTGGGGCTAGCCTTTTTGTTTTTAGTCGGATATTAGGTCCGGCTTCTCCTCCTTTGCCCCAGCATTCATTTTGCATGTTCCGAGATGCCATTGCGACGCGATCACAAAAGCATCAACATCACCATAAGCATCAGTGCACCTGCTTTGCGTGTTTTCTTGCGTTCAACTACATCATATACCGGGATTGAAA
>CAYYHN010000699.1:1281-3041 GCA_964471245.1 uncultured Rhodothermaceae bacterium
GATTGGCACTCTTCTTCCTCCTCCTACTGGCGAACCTAGCAACGCTTCGTGCACAAACGCCCGCAACCGACTCAGATGTGGCAGCTTTGATTCAAGCTGAGGCATGGGATGAGGCGGCGGCAACGCTTTCGGCGAGAACAACTGCCGATCCGGAGGATGCCCTAGCGTGGTTTCAACTTGGTCGTGTGCAGCTTGCCTTGGATGAACCCCAAGCTGCTATTAACTCCTACACGCAAGCAGTAACGCATGGCTTCTTTTCCCCAATATCGTTTTATCAACTCGCTGTTGCACAAGCTCGTGCAGGTATGCATGCTGACGCGCTGGCTTCACTACAAAACGCTACGAACGCAGGTTATTCTAGTGTACAGCAACTACACGCGGAGGTAGGCTTTGCTGATTTACGCGGTTCTGATGGTTTTGAGGCGATCATTGAACAGGCTGACCGCAATGCGCGCCCTTGCCTGTTTGACGCTTCACATAGACAATTTGACTTCTGGCTGGGCACGTGGAATGTGACGACACCCACTGGGCAAGTGGCGGGGACCAACACCATCGAACAGGCGCTCAATTGGTGCTTGCTTATTGAGAATTGGACTTCAGCAGGCGGAGGCCACGGCAAGAGTTTCAACTTCTACGATCCTGCGAAGAAGGTCTGGCGGCAGCAGTGGGTGGATGGTGCACGCGGCAACATCACGTTTGAAGGCACTTTTCACGATGGCGCGATGCATTTCGAGGGCATCAGCGTATCCGGGCAAGGCACCACTTCGCTGATGCGTATGCGCTTTACGCCCCAAGATGATGGAAGCGTTCGGCAATTCATCGAGCAATCCACCGACGAAGGCGTAACGTGGAACGTTTGGTTTGATGGCATGTATGTGCGGGCCGATTCAGATTCTGGTGAAAACTAAATTGTCTCAAAGTTGATGCGATTGCACGGACGATTTACGTAATTAGGGCCGCTCCTGTCTCCTTTGCACATTGCTCCTTAAGTCGCATGGCCGTCCATACGCCAGAATGGGTTAAGCACACCGTTTTCTACCAGATCTTTCCCGACCGCTTTGCCAAAAGCGACGGCACCTTTCATCCCAAAGGCTTGACGTTTAAACCGTGGGGAGCACCACCGGAAGAGCAAGGCTTCCAAGGTGGCGACTTGTACGGGGTCATCGAGCGACTTCCTTACTTGAGTGATCTGGGCATTACGGCCCTCTACCTTAACCCCATTTTTGCCTCGGCTTCCAACCATCGCTACCACACGTTCGACTACTTCGCCGTTGATCCACTACTTGGCGGCAATGAAGCCTTGCGTGCGCTACTGGATGCGGCACATGCACGAGGCATCCGTGTGGTGTTGGACGGTGTGTTCAATCATGCAAGCCGGGGGTTCTGGCCGTTTCATCACGTCCTAGAATCAGGCGGCAACTCGCCCTATCTCGACTGGTTCACGGTGCATGGCTGGCCCCTCCGGCCGTATGCCCATAGCAGATCCAAGCCAGCAAACTATGCGGCGTGGTGGAATTTACCGGCTCTCCCCAAGCTCAACACTAGCAACCCCGGTGTTCGGCAAATGATCTTCGATGTCGCACGGCATTGGCTGGAATTTGGGATCGATGGGTGGCGATTAGACGTGCCAGCCGAAATAGAGGACCATGACTTCTGGCGTACGTTTCGCAATGTAGTCAAAGATGTAAATCCTGAGGCATATATCGTAGGGGAAATCTGGGATAATGCCGCGCCGTGGCTTCAAGGGGATCAATTCGACG